>JBILAG010000105.1:0-6101 GCA_044354345.1 Ilumatobacteraceae bacterium
TCGAGTCGGTGTTCACCTGGTTGCCGTGGTTTGTGCCAGCAATAATTGTGTTCACAGTTATCGCGCGCACGCGTCGCTGGGGCGTGGCTTCTTTCGCGGCTTTAGCCGTCGTCTACCCGGGCCTTGTCGGCGTGTGGTCTCAAAGCATCGTCACAATTTCGCTGATGGCAGTTGCAGTTTTCATATGCGTATTAATCGGCGTACCCCTTGGCGTGCTGGCTGCATTAAATCGCCGAGTTGAGTCGGCGCTACGCCCGATCTTGGATGGCATGCAGACTGTGCCCGCGACCGTATATCTAATCCCAATTGTTTTGTTCTTTGGCATCGGCCCAGCACCCGCAGCAATCGCCACTGTGATTTACGCATTGCCGCCGATGGTTCGACTGACTGCACTCGGGGTGCAACAAGTGCCAAAGTCAGCAGTCGAAGCCGCGCAAATGTTCGGCGCGACCAAGCGTCAAGTCTTGGCAAAAGTGCAACTGCCACTCGCCGTGCCTTCGATTATTACGGGCATCAATCAAACGGTGATGATGGCGCTCGGCATCGTCGTGATCGCAACGCTTGTCGGCGCTGGTGGACTTGGCCAAGAAATTAATCAAACTGTTCGACGTCTCGAACCTGGTCGCGGGTTGGTTGTCAGCCTTGCGGTTGTCGCAGTTGCGCTCGTGCTCGACCGCGTCAGCATGTCGCTTGTTTCAACGCCCGGGGCACAACGAATCAAAGTCAAACGCAACACCTTATATATGTCGCTAATTTGTCTCGCGTTCGCCACCGTTGTCGGCAGATTGTTGGGTTGGGTTGAGTTTCCATTTTCGTGGGGCACTTCGTTCGCTGACCCAATCGACACTGGCTTCAAATGGTTCCGCACAACTTTTAATGTCGTTACTCGGCCATTTAACGATTTCATTGTTCGCGAAATTCTTGTGCGTGCGCAAACACTTTTCAACGAAACGATCACTTGGCAGGCGGTCGTTGTCGTCGCAGCCGTTTTTGCATTTTATGTCGCTGGTTGGAAGATGTCTTTATTTACCGCGTGCGGTGTCACATTTATTGGTCTTACGGGCAGGTGGCTTGACGCCGTCGACACACTCACACAAACAATCGTCGCGGTGTTTATTTCGATTCTGATCGCGTTGCCAATCGGCATTTGGCTTGGCCGTCGTCCACGCATTGAGGCGATAATCGCTCCGGTGCTGGATGCGTTTCAAACAATTCCGAATCTTGTTTACGCGATTCCGTTTGTGATGATTTTTTCGGTTGGTCCGGTGCCGGGCATCGTGGCAGCAGTTGTTTATGCAATCCCGCCTGGCATTCGTCTCACGAGTCTTGGCATCCGCCAAGTCAACAACGAATCAGTCGAGGCAGCAACAACTTTCGGTGCAACTCAGCGCCAAATATTATGGGGTGTGCGTATAAAGCTGGCGATGCCATCAATTATTTTGGCGATTAATCAAATGGTGATGATGGTTTTGGCGATGGCAATCATTTCTGGAATGGTAGGCGGTGGCGGTCTCGGTTATCGCTCAATTGAGGCTCTCACTGGTCCAGACTCGGGCCTCGGGGTAGAAGTCGGCTTGGCGATCGTAATTATGGCGACGATTCTTGATCGCTTGCTGCAGGCAACTGCGAAGCGATTTCAAGCGCCAGTCGCTATTTAATTTTCGCCAGCCAGTGCGTTAGCTATTTAGATTGATCATCACGTGCTTGATACGCGTGTAATCGTCTAATGCATAAGCAGAGAGATCTTTGCCGTAGCCAGATTTTTTGTATCCACCATGAGGCATTTCGGCAACCATCGGAATGTGTGTGTTAACCCAAACGCAACCGAAATCAAGATTTTTTGTCATTCGCATCGCTCGTCCCAAATCTCGTGTCCACACAGAAGAGGCGAGTGCGTATTCAACTCCGTTTGCCCACTTCAATGCTTCTTGTTCATCGCTGAATTGTTGCACAGTAATTACTGGTCCGAACATTTCGTTTTGAATCATCTCGTCAGTTTGTTTCAAATCGCAGACAACAGTTGGCTCAAAGAAATAACCAGCGCCGTTGACTTGTGAGCCACCGGTCGTAACCTTCGCATGTTTTGGCACCCGGTCAAGAAAGCCTTTGACTTTACTTAAATGAGTTTCATTATTTAGCGGCCCGTACAAAACATCCTCGTCTGGTCTGCCAGTTTTAGTTTTCTTGGCTTGTTCAGTTAGCGCGTCAACGAAGTCGCGATAAATCTTCGGGCCGGCGATCACTCGAGTTGCGGCAGTGCAATCTTGACCAGCATTGAAATAGCCAGTCATTGCAATCGTCTCAACAGCAAGTTCAATATCGGCGTCATCAAAAATAATGACCGGCGCTTTGCCGCCTAATTCGAGATGCACTCGCTTCAAACTTTTTGATGCAGCTTCAGCGACTTCCATACCGGCGCGAACTGAACCGGTGATCGAAACCATGCCTGGCGTGTTGTGTGTAACCATTGACCGACCTGTTTCGCGATCGCCACAAATGACGTTGAGCACTCCCGGTGGCAAAACTTCGCCAGCAATTTTTGCAACTAGAGCAGTCGACGCCGGCGTTGTATCGCTTGGCTTCAACACGGTTGTGTTTCCTGCAGCAATTGCAGGGATGAATTTCCAAACACCCATCATCAATGGATAGTTCCATGGGGCGACTTGCGCGCACACACCAATCGGTTCACGACGTATATAAGAGGTATAGCCGCTCATGTATTCGCCCGCACTCTTGCCTTCAAGCATTCGCGCCGCACCGGCAAAGAATCGAATCTGATCCATCATCGGCGGCACTTCTTCACTAAATGTGATTGCTCGTGGCTTACCAGTGTTTTCAATTTCTGATTCAATCAACTCAGTCATGTTGGCCTCCATTGCGTCGGCGATGTCATTTATTGCCTTTTGGCGAACAGATGGCGTTGAATGCTTCCATGACTCAAATGCATCGGCGGCTGCCTTCATCGCTGAGTCAACATCTGCTGGGCCTGATAATGCTGCATTTGCATATTGCTTGCCAGTTACTGGGTCGATTACCGGTGTTGTGCGACCGTCTTGCGCTGCGACTTCTTTGCCATTGATGTAATTATTGAAAGTTTTCATACTGAAACTTTAGCGCCGGGTCTTTAGCCCCGTTCACTAATCAGTGCTGAGTATTTGTCTTGGGCCAATTCTGCGGTCAGACCAAACGATTTACCGATCTGCTCCCAAGTCGCGCCTAATGCACGTGCTTGCTTGAACCCAGCCAAAATCTCTTCGTCACTGACTCCCCGTTCAACTTCGGCGTGCATTATCAGTGACTCTTCATGCGAGAGCGGTCTCGCATTGTCAATATCAAAGTTTTCGCACGCTTCAGCGAGTTTGTCAGCATGAATAATGATTTCAGCAATTGAGCGTTTCATATCCCTTCTCCCTACTTTAGGTACTTTTGAAGTGAAAGTGAGGATCAGCGATGGAGCACGGGAAAATTTATTGAGTTGTCAATGCCTATGCCAGGTTTGATGGCCTGAATAGTTAACCAATTGTTCATTCAAAAATTGGGGTTTAAATTATCTCAATAGTTATTGAGATAACTATAGTGGGGGGTGTGGAATCTGAAAAGCTTTCAGCGGCGAGGCATGCGGCGCTTGGTGACGAAGTTCGGCTGAGCATTGTCAAATTTGTCAGCGAGTCAGATCGCACCGTCAATGAGATTCGTCAGTTTCTCGAAATCGTCTCGCCGTTGTTGGCACATCATCTAGATGTTCTTGAAAGCGTCGGTCTGATTTCTCGCAGCAAGTCTGCAGTTGATGCCCGCAAACGCTATGTATCGGTGCGTCACGAAAATTTGCCGCAGTTTGATTCGCCGAAAATTCCGAAGCGGGTGGTCTTCGTGTGCACCGAAAATATTGCTCGCTCGCAACTTGCAAATGCGATTTGGCATAGTCTCATTGGAGAAAATTCTTCGTGTGGCGGCACAAAACCAGGTGAAACTATCCACGCATTAACAATCGAGTCAGCCGAACGAAACGGTTTTAAAATCAAGAGCCGAAAACCTCGTCAAGTCAGCACAAGAGATCTTGAAAAGTCAACAGTGATTACAGTGTGCGACTCGGCATATGCCGAACTCGGTGCAAGCAATGTTGACGCGCATTGGTCGATTCTAGATCCGGTGCAGGTTGGTACAAAGAGCGCATTCAACAAAACAATCAAACAACTTGAACAACGAATTCAATTGTTTAAAGGAGCAATTAAATGAACACAGAAATCGAGAGAGACATGAATATCGATTCGCATGAAATAGTCGAAAGCTCAACACGACACCTGTCTCGAAAATTCGCCGGCATTTACGATGAGGCTTATATTCGCCCAATCGTTGTCGAGTCGTATAGAAGTTTTGCGAGCGCGAAAATTCAAACATTCGTGGCTGTCTTTACGACGCGTTTCGCTGACGATCGCCTACGAGCCCTCGCCAAGATAGACGGAAAAATTCGCGACACAATGCCGTCCGTGTTGTTTGTCTGTGTGCATAATGCGGGGCGGTCGCAAATGGCCGCAGGCTGGGTGCGTCACCTCGCGCAAGACCGCGTTGAGGTTTATTCGGGTGGTTCAGACCCAGGCAAAGAACTCAACCTCGCGGTTGTTGAAGCGATGAACGAAGTTGGCATCGACATCTCAAACGAATTCCCGAAACCGTTTGTCACCGAAATAGTCCAAGCAGCCGACGCGGTTATCACGATGGGTTGTGGCGATACATGCCCAATTTTTCCGGGCAAGCGCTACGAAGATTGGGCACTTGAAGATCCTGCGGGGCATGGCATTGAAGCGGTGCGACCAATTCGCGACGAAATTCGTCGCCGTGTAGTAGAACTACTCAACGACCTCGGCATCGAAACGAAGTAAAACTATGCAACCCGCAAATCTCATTAAACGACTCTTCGCCGAAGCACTCGGCACCGCACTACTGATCATTTCGGTAGTAGGTTCGGGAATCATGGCAACAAACCTCACCGACGATCTCGCGCTTCAACTTCTCGCCAACGCCGGCGCAACAGTCGGCGCGCTTATCGCACTGATCTTGATGTTTGGTCCGATTTCTGGCGCGCACTTCAACCCAGTCGTTACTACGGCAACTTGCATTTTTGACGCGCGACCGTGGCGTGAGTTGGCGCCGTATGCGGTCAGCCAAACAATCGGCGGCATCATTGGCGCAGCAATCGCTAACTCGATGTTTAGTCTCGATATTCTTGGGCCGTCGACAAAAATTCGCCAAGGCTCGGGCATCTGGCTCGGCGAAGTTGTCGCCACGGTTGGCTTATTGCTCGTGATTTTTCTTATCTCTCGCGGCCCGCGACCTGAGTCGGTGCCAGTTGCTGTCGGCGTGTGGATAGGAGGCGCCTATTGGTTCACTTCATCAACGTCTTTGGCTAACCCTGGCGTATCGATCGCCCGTAGTTTCAGCGAATCGTTTGCCGGCATTGCGCGCGAGTCGGTGCCGATGTTCATCGTCATGCAATTAATTGGTCTCGTCATCGCAACACTCATCCTGTTGGCGTTTATCGAGCGTCAACCGGCTAACTGAGGAGTTTTTCAGCCCCGCAACTTCAGCTGGTAGTTATTGAGTAGATGTTTCTGTTCATTGAAAGAACATAGATGCCATTTGAGGTTTGTTGAACTGCAACTACGTCTCCTAATTTTTCAACGAGTTTTTCTCTGCCTAAGAGTGTTGTGCCATTTAATTTCAAGCCAGTTACGGCCCCAGAACAGTAGTCACTAAACAGATACCAGCCGCGCAACGCAATTAGAGGACTATTCGCTCTTACTCGCACACCGCCGCTTACCGAACATCCATCGTCGCCATGCTTGTATTCATAAATCGGTTTAAGTGCCATCGGTGCACTCTGGTCGGCATTGAACTTGTATGAACCTTCGAATGCGCTCCAGCCAAAATTAGATTTGCGACCGCCAATGTTGATGGCGCTACCAGTACTGCTATTCGCAGTTGCGACATTTATTTCTTCCCATTTATTTTGACCAACATCAGCAATCCATAAATTGTTCAGTTCATCAAACGAGATGCGCCAAGGGTTTCGCAATCCAATCGACCAGATCTCGGGCAGGGCT
>JBILAG010000106.1:0-6089 GCA_044354345.1 Ilumatobacteraceae bacterium
TTTGATGCTCTACGACATGACCAACCCGGTTAAGCCGATGTTCCGCCAGTACATCAACACCTCAATTCCTGGTGGCGACATTCAAGTTGGCTCAGCAGGCGATGTTTCTCCAGAAGGCGTGCTCTTCCTTGAAGCTGATCAAAGCCCAACAGGCAAGCCGATGGTCGTTGTTTCATACGAACTTTCGGGCAGCGTCGCATTCTTCGAAGTAACAGCACCTGGTAGCAGCAAGTAATCAATCAACCCTCATTAGTTTCACGAAAGGAACTAGAAATAAAATGAAGATACAAAAGTTTTTTGGAAATACCTCAGTAATTCGTAATGTCATCGTCGTAGCGGCTTTGGCAGTCTCGTTTTCAGTGCCAGCTGTTGCTTCGGCCGCAGTTTCGGTGAAGTCAGGCGATGCCTGTTCGAAGTCACAACTCAACAAAGCAAGTGGCACTCTCAAGTGCACCTACAACAGCAAGACGAAAAAATATTCGTGGGTTACCTCAACCAAAGCAAAAGCAGGTTGGCCAACTGAACTGATTTTTGGTTTCGTACCAGCAGAAAATATTGGTGCAATGCAAACGAGAGTTCAACCATCGCTCGACTATCTGTCAAAGAAAATTGGCTTGCCAATCAAGTTCTACTCCGCAACAGATTACGCGGGAGTCATTGAAGCGGCTGCCGCAGGTCGTGTAGACGTTGTTGAATTTGGTCCATTTCAATACGTGCTCGCTTTAGCTCGTGGTGCAAAGCTTGAACCGATCGCGGGTGCAGTCAGAGTGCCAACAGGTAAGCCTGCTTATTACTCATATGGCATTGCTCGTGGTTCAGATTCGAGTGTCAAGGCGCTGTCCGATTTTAAGGGTAAGAATATTTGCTTCACCGATCCAGGTTCGACTTCGGGCGCACTGTATCCGAATGCTGGTCTGCTCGGAATCGGACTAAAGTCCACTGATTATCGAGCAACTTATGCTGGCGGTCACGACCTTTCGGTACTTTCGGTAGCAAAGGGAACTTGCGATGTCGGTTTCGCCTATGACGACATGGTCGATATAGACATGATCAACGATGGTCGAATCAAAAAAGGTGATATCAAAGTAGTTTGGAAGAGCGAAGCCATTAGCGGCTCTCCAATTTCGGTAAGCCTAAATTTGCCTAAAGATCTGCAAGCCATAATCAAGTCAGCGATCTTGGGCTTGAATGTTGACAACATGGTTGCAGACGGCTTTTGTAAAGCTTCATCAACTTGGGTAAAGGGCACGGTACTTAAAGACTGCAACCCTATTTACACAAATCACTGGGGCTGGGTGCCGGTATCCGATTCGTTGTACGACGGTGTTCGTCGAGTTTGTGAAACTACAAAGTCGAGTAAATGTAAGTAATTTTTGAAAACTTCGGATCAACAATCAATAAAGAGTTCATCGTTTTCCGGTGAGACTGATCCCCTCATCAGTCTCACCGGAATTTCAAAGCGTTTTCCAAATGGAACTTTGGCGCTTGACAATCTCACTTTGCAAATACCTGAGGGCCAGTTAATTTCGTTCATTGGCTTATCTGGTTCTGGCAAGTCAACTCTTTTGCGTCATATCAACGGACTTCTTCGTCCAACAGCAGGCACGGTCGAAGTGATGGGAAAACAAGTTTCTTCAGCGTCTGGCCGCGAGTTGAAGAAAGTGCGGCGAGAGATTGGATTCGTATTTCAGCAATTCGGTCTTGTCGGTCGCACTACTTGTTTGGAGAATGTACTTAACGGTGCACTTGGTCGCCTGCGGGGGCCGCGGTACGGCGTGAGGTCGTATCCAAAGAACCTCCGCTCTGATGCTTTTGATCAATTAGAGCGCGTCGGGCTTGCAAACCAGGCTTACCAACGTGCAGACACTCTTTCTGGTGGTCAAATGCAGCGAGTGGCGATTGCTCGAAGTTTGATGCAACGACCCAAAATTATGTTGGCCGACGAGCCTGTGGCTTCACTCGACCCAGAGTCGAGCGCGCAAGTGCTTGACATTTTGTTGCGGGTGTCAGTCGAAGACCATATGACGGTAGTCGTTACATTGCATCAGGTTGAACTAGCGCTCGGATGGGCCAATCGAATTGTGGGATTGCGCGACGGCAAAGTAGTTCTTGATCGTGATGCCACCACGCTGAAGCAAGATGATGTGATGGATGTTTACCGACGTGTTGACAAGACTTTGGATGACGGTAGCGACTCGATATCTGTTGCGGCATCTCGCGTTCAGCCAATGCCGTGAGTGGCGCACATCTTGAACCTCTGATAAAGAGTAGAACTGCTCTACCTCGGGCGCCTAAAAATTGGCATAGTTGGGTTTTGATTTCGATATTTGTCGGTCTGATCGCCGCACTCGTGTGGTCTTGGCTTTTCATCGATATGACTTTGTCAACGGTGTTTGGTGGTTTCAGCGATATTTGGAATCTGATTCAGTACATGTTTCCTCCGATATTTGACAATTTCCCCGAAGCTCTGCGAACCACAATTGAGACGATTTGGATGGCACTAATCGGCACGACCATGGCAGTTGCGCTGAGTGTTCCACTTGCGTTCATGGCTGCGCGAAATACCTCGCCGCACCCCGCAGTAATGGCAATTTCTCGCGGCATTATCTCTCTCGCTCGCGCGATTCCGGCTTTGGTGTTGGCAGCCATCTTTGCGTCTTCAGTCGGCATCGGACCCCTGCCCGGGATCCTCGCTCTCGGACTGCATTCGATAGGAATGATCGGCAAACTTTTTACCGAGGCGATTGAGAATACTGAAGCCACATCGCGAGATGCTGTCTTGTCCACGGGTGCGGGCAAGTGGCAGACAGTGCTTGCGACGATCGTCCCCCAGATCATGCCCTCATCGATCGGCACATCGCTTTATCGGCTTGATATCAATCTTCGTGAGTCGGCCGTGCTCGGCTTCGTCGGTGCTGGTGGTGTCGGTTTTCTCATATGGTCTGAGTTGCGAGGCCTCGACTATCAGCGTGCGATCAGCGCTGTGACTGTTATCTTCGTCGCGATTACTTTGATCGAACTTATTTCGGTTCGACTGAGAACGACAATTATTGGCGACCATCTTTCTGCGACGCCTAAACAAACGTCGCGCTCGCGTGCGCGTGTCGCGCGCGACCAGAAAAAAATCTATGTGGCTATCAGCAGTCGCCAACTCACGCTTCCGTGGACTCATGAAAGGGTGTTGCAGGCAACTGTCGGCGGCACATATTTGCTGATGATGATTATCGCGCTGGCCACCATTGATATGCCTCTGCTTTCGGCGTACAAGCTTGGCGATGATCTGGTGCTCGGCATCGGGCGACTCTTCCCGCCCGACTTCACAACTGCGCGCTCAGAATTAATTAAGGGGATGCTCGAGACGACTGCGATCGGATTCGTTGCCACAGCGCTCGGACTTCTCATTGCAATTCCTCTAGGCATCTTGACGGCTCGCAATATCATCATTCGTCGCTTGGTGGTGACATTGACTCGCGGAATGCTTCTTTTCATTCGCGGTATTCCTGAGTTGATTTTTGCCGTTATTTTTGTGTCGGCGATGGGTCTTGGTCCGGTACCTGGCACACTCGCACTTGCTATCGCTACGGCGACATTCATGGCCAAACTAATCGGTGATGCGCTTGAAGAAGTTCAGCAGGCTCCACGCGATGGTGTGTCGGCGGTCGGCGCTTCGCGTCTGCAGGAGTTCATTTCAGCGGTGCTGCCACAAGCCTTGCCCAACTTGGTTAGTCAGTTGCTATACATGCTCGACGTAAACCTGCGTTCGTCGACCGTGTTGGGCATTGTTGGTGGCGGCGGCATCGGCTTCTTGTTGATCAGCGCAATCCGAGGGTTCGAAACCGAGACAGTTGGTGCGATTGTCTTGTTGATATTTGTGATTGTTTACGCTATTGAGTTGCTTGGCTCGTTCGTGAGACGGATTGTTGCATAGCAAAAATTATCGCTGATGAACATGCGGCGATCAAAACGATCAACATCGCCCCAAAAAAATAACTATTCGCAGTCGTAGAGATTCTCGCAAAGAACTTTAGAGTCGATCGCGATATTCCATACGCCGTCGTCCATTCCTGAAGATGCATAAGTATTAATACCAATCAGTTCGCCGCGGCTATTCACGAGTGGACCACCTGAGTTTCCCTTATTCAAAGTGGCACCTGTGTAGTTGTAATACCCCCTGTAGACATATCCGATATAGCCAATAGAGACATATCGATTTAACGTTGCGTCTAGATCTTGGTCGTAGGGGTTTCCGATGGCCATCGACCACCAACCACGTTCAGCAAGAAATTCGGCCTCTACTAGAGGGGCGATAGTTTCGCTGATTTCAAGAATTGCTAAATCGTTTTCTGGGTCAGCGCCAGTGATTAGAGCGGTGAGTTCGGTCTTGAAATCTTCACCCGTATAGACGAAAACTTCGGAGTCGTTCTCGAAACAACCTTCAATAACGTGATAATTAGTAACGATCGTTGTTGCGTAACCAGCGGTGAGAGGCTCGCTATCAATTGCAAACCCAGTGCCACCACTGCCATCGAACTCACAAATTATGTCAACGACTGACTTGCTGACTTTTTCAATGAGGCTCTCTAAGTCGTCTGGCGCTTTGAATAAACTTGCTGTCAACAAATTTGAATTCGCGTTTGTCAGTGCTCGAGATTCGGTAACGCGCTCATCAAGAGACTTCAATTCATCGGCTGTAGATTTTTCTAAAGTATTGAGTCTCTGCGCTGTCAGCATTAATTGACCTGCGCCAATCGCGACGATTGCGACCAAGGCTGCCACCAATACAGCACGATCCGATCTTTTTCGTTTTTTATTTTCAGTGCCAGGCGGCGACACGTTGGGCACCTCTAAAGATGTTGATGGATTAACCTCGGGACTTGACCAGTTTTCGCTCATGGCAATGACAGTACATCAAGCCTGTTGCATTGATTAGCTGGGGGAGATGTCGGGGGCGGTGATGACGAGGAGAGCAAAATTAATCGCTTGATGGCTTAATCGCAAAAATTATCGCTGATGAACATGCGGCGATCAAAACGATCAACATTGGCGCAACGGGTGAGTCAAACCGATCGCGCAGCCATCCTGCAAAAATCGGGCCAAGCGACCCACCCAGTGTGGCGATCAAACCGATGCCACCCATAACCGTGCCGAACACCTGAGGCTGCACAACTTCACGCGCGACCACGCCATCAAGCGCCGAAAGCGCACCAATCGTGACGCCGGCCAAGACTATATATATGAGTGCCAGCGCGATGTTGCCGCTGCCGAGCAAAAACAGCGCCGAAATGCCAAGCAAGAAACGAGAAATAACAATTAATCGTGACGCAGTAAATCTGTTGATTGCCGAAAGTAATGGAACTCGCCCCGCGAGTTGCATCAACCCGCGCAAACTTGCAAGCGCCGCCGCGGTCGCGGTTGATACTCCTGCCCAAGTCATCGTTGGCACTTGAAACACAAGAAGCGTGCTGACAGCAATCGACGAAAGAAACGCAGCGGTGGCAAATAGCCGAAGTCGCACATCGCTTAGTGCGCCGCGCAATGAGGCAAGCAACGACGGCCGCTTTTCGCTATCTACAATCTCAACTCGACAAACCGCAGCGGCAAGCAGAAACGAAATCGCAGTAATCACGGCCGGTATGCGAACCGCGGTTTGCCATCCGAAATTGGCGCGCAAAATTTCTGTAAATGGAATCATGATCGGCGAACTAAACGCACCCCAGATCGTGAGACGAGTTATCGCCCGGGTCGCATCTGTTTTGGCGATTCGCACCGCGAGCGGCTGTGTGAACGAATAGAAACCGGCAGCACCGATCAATCCACCGCCGAGTGCATATGTTGCAAGAAACGTCGTGCCAGTGGCGAACGAACTTGCGCCATAGACAATCGCTCCGAGTGGCCCAACTACGCCGAGCACAGCCCGCGGGCCAAACACATCGAGACGCCGACCAGTTGCCACGGCGCCAACACCCGAAACTAAATTTGCAACTCCAAAGGTGATGCCAAGTGTGCTCGCCGAGACGCCGTGAAAACTTGAGAGGTTCGTGAACAGTACACCAAACCCATAGAACCAAGTGCCGTATGCAACGACAGTT
>JBILAG010000025.1:0-23025 GCA_044354345.1 Ilumatobacteraceae bacterium
TTGGCCAGTTCTTTCGCAACTTCGACATTTAGCGCTAGTGGCTTCTCACAAAGCACATGTAAGCCATGGGCAAGCGCACCTCGCACCATTTGTGGATGCAATGGTGTCGGCGATGCAATCAGACAAGCTTCAACTTGGTCGTAAGTTAAAGCCTGTTGATAATCGGCGAACATTGCCGCATTCGGAAATAGTGATCTCGCAAATTCAATTGCTTGGTCAGATGGGTCTGCCACTGCCACCACTTCGACTGTTGCTGATTTAACGAGTGCCGCTGCGTGAACTCGGCCCATACGCCCGAGACCAATTAAAGCGACTCTCAACCGAGTCATGATCCTCTGACTTCGGAAACTTTCACAACACGCTTTTCTCTTGCCGAAATTTCACAAGCGATTGCAACACAAATGCCACTACGTGCCGAATCAGGTGGACAAGGATTATTTCGATTACCGGCGATCCACTCGATGTATGCCTTAGTTTCTTCTCTGAAGGCTTCTCTGAATCGATCAACAAAACCCGTATAAGGAGATGTACTTAACTCAATGCCGGAGTCAAGCAAATTAAGTGGAGTTCGCGGAGAAAGTCCTGCACTCAACGAATCTTTTGAACCGAATACTTCAAAACGCACATCATGACCGCGTGGATCGTGTCGAGTGCCTGAAATACTTATTTGAACTCCAGATTGTGTCATCGCATGTATTAGCGAAACATCGCCGTCGTCAAAATCGGCATACTGCTGATATTCGCGAACACGGCGAGTTGCAAATACTTCTGCAATCGGCTCGTTACACAGCCACTCGCCCAAATCAAAATCGTGCACATGAAGATCACGAAACACTCCGCCACTGCCAGCAAGAAATTCTCGAGATGACGGCTCAATATCATTTGACATGAATCTAATGTGATACATCGTGCCGACCGAACCGCTATCGATTAGTTGCTTGGCTTTTGCAATAGGTGGATCAAATCGTCGTTGAAAACCAACCTGAATCTCAGCTCCAGCTTTTTTGGCGCGATCCAACACAGCATCGGTGTCCGCAAGTTCAAGAGCAATTGGCTTCTCACATAAAATTTTACGATTGGGGCCCAAGACTAAATCAAGTGCCTGTGCATGATGCGAAGTGCCAGTCGTAATCACATATGAATCAAAGTCTTGTGGTTTGAAATCTTTTTCAGAAACGATCTCAACACCGAATCTTGACCTAAGCGACTCGGCTTTTTCTGGCGAACGATTGATCACCGAAATATTTTTAATCCGAGCGTCTTTGACCATGTCTTCAATTCGAATTTCGGCCATTCGGCCAGCCCCAAATACTGCAATACGCATGCAAGAAAACTAGTCGCTCAACGCCAACGATTCAAAGAAACGCTAACTTGCAACATAAACTCAGATCTAATGTTTAACACTGTTGTCACTGTCGGCCGAGTGAGTATCGACCTTTACGGAGTTGAAGCCGGGGCTTCTTTTGGTAGTGAGCAAACTTTTTCTAAGAGCGTTGGAGGCAGCCCAAGCAATGTTGCTGTAGCCGCGGCCAAACTTGGCAACCACGCTGTACTGCTGACAAAAGTTGGCTCAGACGCTTTAGGTCAATACATCGTCAACAAACTCAATACCTGGAACGTTGATACGCAATTTGTCTCTAGTGAACCAAATGGCTTAACCCCAGTTGTACTCGCAGCCCTTGATCCGCCCGAAGATCCGAAACTTATTTTTCACAGGCAACCGAATGCCCCTGATACAACTATCACCGCGAGCTCAGTACCCGCGTCACTAATTGATGACTGCGCGGTTTTTTGGATGAGTGGCTGCGCGCTGTCGCATGGAGAGACTGCGAAGTCTTCAATGCAATGGCTTGCGCAACGCAGTCGCAAAAAGCACACGGTGATTGATCTTGATTATCGCCCAAGTTTCTGGTCGTCTATCGATGCGGCTGGCGCTGCCGCACGTGCCGCTATCGCCCACTGCTCGGTTGTTGTTGGCAATAAAACAGAATGCGAAATGGCAATCGGTCTAACCGACCCAGACAAAATCGCTGACAAGTTTCTTGCTGATGGAGTTTCACTTGCGATTGTCAAACTTGGTGCTGAGGGCGTGATGCTGGCAACTGCCGAAGAGCGAATTCGCATTTCTCCACTCAAGATCAAACTCGTATGCGGCCTCGGCTCAGGCGATGCTTTTGGCGGTGCTCTCTCGCACGGCCTAATTCATAATTGGTCAATTCGCGAAATCGGCGAGTTTGCAAATGCCGCAGGTGCATATGTCGCAACCAAACTTACTTGCGCTGATGCGATGCCAACTGAAGAGATCTTGCGTTCATTCATCTCGGAACAAGCAAAAATCAAGAGTTAGTTTGTGTCTTCACTCAACAGATCGCAATATCAAAAACTTCTTGAAGCGCGAGTCCGCGATCCGCAATCATTTGTAAAAGCTGTCTCAAATCGTAAGCGTCGCAAACTAATCGGCAAAGATGGCAGATTATTGATCGTGGCTGCAGACCACACAGCCAGAGGCATACTCGCCGCTGGTAAAAACGAATTTGCGATTGCTGATAGATACTCGCTGCTTGACCGTCTGATGAGAAGTTTGAGTAATCCATTGGTTGACGGTTTATTGGCAAGTGCCGACATTGTTGAAGAACTTGCTTGGCTTGGCGCACTTGAATCGAAACTTATCTTTGGCACGATGAATCGTGGTGGCTATCTTGGCTCAATGTGGGGACTTGACGACCCAATGACAGCCTACGATGCCGACCACATTGCGTCGCTAGGTCTTGACGGCGGCAAAGTTCTGCTGCGTATCGAAAACACCGATTCGGGTGTTGGCAAAACTATTGAATATGTAGTTGACGCAATGCGATTGTTAGCCGAGCGCAATATCGTTTGCTTAGTTGAGCCTTTACCATACGTAAAAGACGCGAATGGCTTGCCAGCGCTTGATCGATCTACAGACCGACTGGATAAAATTATTTCAATCGCTGCAGGTCTTGGCTCGTACTCGGGTTTGACTTGGCTAAAACTTCCTGCATGGACAAACCATAAATCTTTAGGTGGCGCTACAACAATGCCGATTTTATTACTCGGCGGTGATCCTGGCGAAAAACTAGATGCAACTTTTAGTGAATGGGCCGGCGCATTACAAATCCCCAATGTGATCGGATTAGTTGCAGGTCGACCGTTACTATTTCCGTATGATGACGACGTTGAGAACGCCATCGGCCGAGCAGCAAAACTTGTTCATGGTTCAAGCATTTAAGGTAGAGGAAGACGTACGATGAGTAAAACTTCGAGTTGGTATTACCCACAAGGTTCGCTGGCTAAAGCCAACCAGCCAGTTTCTTTAGACGTCAAGACTGCAGGCTGGACATATTGCGGCATCGATGTTTATGACTTTTCAAGTATGGCAAACAACAAAACTGTCGAAATTGACCTTGCTAATCGCGAAGCCGTGATTGTTCCGCTTTCAGCACTCTCAGTCACTGTCGAACTTGGCAACAAGAAAAATGTCCTTGCCGGTCGACCTGGCGTATTCGCAGCAGTTGCCGACTGGTTTTATGCGCCGCTTGGGTCTAAGTTGTCACTTTCTGCCGATTCTGGCGAAGTTGCGGTGTGCACAGCCATGGCTACAAAAGAGTTTCCTGCTCACCATGGTCTAGCCAGTGCAGTGCCTGTTGAACCACGAGGTGCAGGGTTCGCAACCCGTCAAGTAAACAACATCGCTACACCAGATTCGTTTCAAGGTGCGGACAGAATAATTATTTGCGAAGTTCTTACACCAGGTGGCAACTGGTCTTCGTGGCCGCCGCATCGACATGATGGCATCGCTGGTTGTCCAAATATGAACGAAGAGATCTACTACTTCAGAATTGGCAAACAACAATCTGATCATGGCGACCGAGATGGTCGCGGCTACTTTCACGCGTACACAGTTGACGGCTCTGTTGACGACACCGTCACACTCAGCGATGGCGATATTTATATCTTGCCTGCGGGTTACCACGGGCCCTCAATTGCTGCGCCTGAATATCCAATGTATTTCTTAAATGTTTTGGCTGGCCCTGCCGAAGATCGCACGATGGCATTTTGTGATGACCCGAGCCACCACTGGATTCGCGACGAATGGAAGTCACAAAAAATTGACCCGCGAGTACCGATGACTTCAGCTCACGGTCGAGTCAACGATTGATTGAAAAACGAATTAATTAATTAAACACAACGGAGAAAAATATGAAAAAACGTATCGGTATTGCTGTATTAGGTCTCGGGTGGATGGGTCAAGCCCACAGTCGTGCTGCATTGCGAATTTCTTCGCTGTTTCCAGATGCAGAGTTCAAACCAGAACTCGTGGTCTGTGCCGATGTTGAACAGAGTCGGCGTGACCGAGCAGTTAACGATTTTGGGTTTGCTCGCGCAGTAGCCGGCTTCGAAGAAGCAGTAACCGCTAAAGATGTTGACGCAGTATGGGTTACCGCACCAAATATGTTGCATGTGCCGATGATTGCGGCAGCAGCAGCGGCAGGCAAAGCAATATTCAGCGAGAAGCCAATCGGTGGCACGCCAGCACAAACAGTCGAGGCTTACAACATTGCAAAAAAACATTCGACGCCAACAGGCGTGGGCTACAACTATTTGTGGTCACCTCTGGTGATTCACGCGCGTGAACTAATCAAAAGCGGAGCAATCGGTCGCATTACCCACTATCGCGGAAGATTCTTGTCGATGTATGGCAGCGACGAACTTGGTTTGTTGACTTGGCGCTTCAAATTTGCGCAAGCCGGTTACGGCGTGACTAGTGACATTTTGAGCCACTCGGTTTCACTCGCCCACTTTTTAGTTGGTGGTATTTCAGAAGTGACCGGTATGAAAAATAATACGATCACACATCGGCCGTTACCAAGTGGCGCAGCGAGTCATTATGGTCGAGGCAAGGCGACAGACCCAAAGGGCGAAGTTGAAAACGAAGACTTCGCATCAATGTTGTGCAATTTTGAAAATGGTGCAACTGGCACTTTCGAAACAAGTCGTTCAATGGTTGGCCCAGAAAGCCAGAATGCTTTTGAGGTTTACGGGACTGAAGGTTCATTGTCATGGAATCTTGAGAAACTAAACGAATTGCAGTTCTACAAGCGCGAAGAGGGTGTCAACACTGGGTACAAAACAATTTTTGGTGGAGATCGGTTTCCGTTTCATGGCGCATTTGCGCCAGGCATGGCCAATGCGATTGGCTTCGAAGACCTTGTTGCAATCGAAGATTTGAACTTTATGAATTCATTAGCTACTGGCACAACCTACACACCAGGATTCAAAGAAGCAGTAGACGTGGTAAGTGTGCAACAAGCGCTAATCAACTCATGGACTTCGCGCAAATGGGAGCCAGTCGTAGATCTAACTATTTAGAAATAGTTATTTATCCTCAAAGAATGCGCGCAGGTTGGCACTGTTATGTGGGTGACGCATTCGAGCCAAAGTCTTTTGCTCGATTTGCCTTACTCGTTCTCTAGTCACGTGCATTTTGTCGGCGACTTCTTCAAGCGTATAAATACGTTTATGGTCACCAATACCAAAACGCATCGCGACTATTTCTTGCTCACGCGGTGGCAGGTCTTTTAACGTTTGCTCAACCGCATCATGTAATTGACTTCTCTCAGTTGCGCCAAGCGGATCATTCTGGTCGCTGTCAGCAATTGTGTCACCAACAGTTAAGTCATCAGTATCGTGACCAACTGGGGCATCCAAACTCGTCGTCGGTATCGCTAATTGCATTATTTCCAGAAGTCTTTCAACCGAGAGACTGCAACGCGCAGCAACTTCTTCGGGTGTCGGGTTGCGTCGAAGTTCGCTAGTCAAGTCGCGCTCAGAGCGCTGCACACGGTTAACTATCTCCATCATGTGACCAGGAATTCGAATATTTCTACCTTGATCAGCAAGAGCCCGAGTCATTGACTGACGTATCCACCAAGTTGCATACGTCGAGAATTTGAAACCTTTTTCATAGTCGTATTTGTCAGCGGCATGCATCAAACCGATATTGCCCTCTTGAATCAAATCGGCAAGTTGCAATTCTTTACGGTCGTATCTTCGCGCTATTGAAACCACGAGACGCAAGTTTGCTCGAACCATATGATCTTTAGCTTTTTCACCATCCTTAACAGTGCGCTGCAATCGACGACGACCTGAGAAATCTAAACTTTCGGTAGTTTGATGAAGTTTTTCTTGAGCAGAAATTCCAGCCTTTATTTTCTTTCCTAGATCTTTTTCTTCATCGGCGGTCAGAAGATCGACATGTCCGATTTCATTTAAGTAAAGACGAACAGAGTCAGACCCGAGAGTGTCCCTTGTTGACGATGTCGTCATTCGTGTTCCCCCACCCGAAGATTCAACCAACCCAATAATTGCTCTGCTGAAGATTCTGCCATAGTTGGGACCTCTAGATTTTCAAGCAGCAAACGCGCAGATCTGTCAACGCGAATCTGATCTGGATCACTTAAAGTCACCCGATGTGCGAGTTCACGACGCACTGCGGCAGAAAGAAGGTTCCAGGCTTCGCGAATTGGTTGAGTCTCGACGTCGGCAACCGCCGCCCGCTCTAAAACCTCACGCGCTTCTGGATCGGCTAGTTCTAAGGCTTTTGAGACATTCCCTTCGGCTTGAGCCACTGACAAAAATGCGCGGCGATTCACCTCATCGGTGAATAAAGCCTCTGATAACCAATTTGCAATGATCTCCCATTGCGAAAACATCAGCGCTAAAACAACAAACTCAGCTGATTCGCTGCGTCGAGAATTCGGTGCCGCAGAGATATTGATCGTAGGTTTTCTTATTCCTCGTTCGGCAAGCTTCACCAAGTCAACAACAGGAATACCGACATGGGTCGCAACTTGACCCGCGTAAATTTTTCGCACATTTATGTCGGGATGTTCGTTGATCACAGCCATTGCTTGCTCTGCTGTACGCGAACGAGATTCGGGCGACGTGACTGATCCTGCATCAAGAACTCGCTGTAATCTAAAACCCAAAAAAGGTTGAGCGGTTGCAACTGCACTCGCCAACGCTGTTGGATCGCTGTTTGCCAAGTCGCCAGGATCTTTGCCTTGCGGAAAGTGTGCGACGCTCACCTGCACTTTGTAACGCTGCTCCCACTCGTAAAATCTTTCGGCGGCACCTTGACCGGCTTTATCGGCATCAAATGCCAACACGACTTTTGTCGCGAATCGCTTCAATAACCGAACGTGATCTTCAGTGAGCGCCGTTCCGCAGGTGGCTACAGCGCGTTTTATGCCGGAGCGTTGAAAGCCAATCACATCCGTGTATCCCTCGCAGACAATCACTTCATCAGCCGTGACAATTTCGGCTTTCGCCCAATTCAAGCCGTAAAGGGTTTTCGATTTTGCATAAATAGCAGTTTCTGGTGAGTTCTTATATTTTGCAGGATCTTGACTTCCGGGCAGAATTCGACCGCCAAATGCAACTGGCTCACCGCTGTCACGAAAAATCGGAAACATCACTCGCGCACGAAATGAATCTTGTGGTTTGCCCCGTTTGTTGATGAACCCAAGACCAGTTTCGCGAAGCAGATCAATCGATACACCGATGTCGCGCGACAATGCATCCCAATCATCGGGAGCCCAACCAAGTTTGAATTCGCGTGCAACATCGCCAGACAATCCACGATCGCGCAAATAGTCACGTGCCATTCGTGCATCGGGCGCTGTCAATAATCGGTTGTGATACCACTCGACAGCTTGCGTCATAATTTCGGTCAATTGTTTTGAGCGTTGACGATCTTTACTTTGCCCACCCGATGTATAGGTGAGTTGATAACCGGCCTTACCGGCGATGTGTTCGATTGCTCCGACGAAGTCAAGATGCTCAATTTCTTGGATGAACTTAAACACGTCACCAGAAGCTCCGCAACCGAAACATTTGTAACGGCGTGTCTCTTCGCGAACATTAAATGAACCAGACTTCTCGGCATGAAACGGGCACAAGCCCACCCAGTTACGCCCGACTCGGCGCAACTGCACGTAGCCCTGAATGGTGTCAACAATCGACACCGACTCGCGCAGTCGTTCAATGTCAGTATCTGCAATCGCCACGAGCGAAGGCTAGTTGATGCTGGTTATTTAGTCTTTCTTCCGACGATCGTGCACGATTGACGCGACGATGCCACTGACCAAAACCCCGATAATTATTGCTAAAGAAAGTGGTACTGGAATGTGATACCAAATTGAGATTGACATCTTTATTCCGACGTAAATCAAGAGCACCGAGATCGTGTGGGGCATGAACACAAATCGCTCTCGCATGTCAGCGAGCAAGAAATAGAGCGCTCGAAGACCGAGAATTGCAAACGCATTCGATGCGAAGACGATGAACTGCTCGCGACTTACAGCCAGCACCGCCGGCACCGAGTCAACCGCAAAAATCACGTCTGAGACTTCAATGAGTACTAGCACTGCCAACAGAGGAGTCGCCATGCGATGACCGTTATGCCTTGTGAACATCTTTTGACCGTCATAGTGATCAACCGATGGCACGAATTTATGGAAAAGCTTCATCGTGCGCGTGTCGGCTGGGTTGCTCTCTTCCCCGCCCGATTTGACGATTTTGATGCCGGTGTAGATCAAGAACAAGCCGAATACAACTAGCAAGAACTGGAAGCGTGTAATGACTGCGACCCCAACGATTATGAAAATGAAACGAAGAATCAATGCGCCGAAGATGCCCCAAAACAGAGTTCGGTGCTGATATTGGCGCGGCACTTTAAAGTGCGCAAAAATCATCGCCCAAACAAAAACATTGTCAATTGAAAGGCTCTTCTCAATTAAATAGCCCGAGAGGTATTCGATAGCTGATGACGAACCCTCGCCTTGTCCATTGAACATTGCGTAGATGACACCAGTGAAAGCAAGTCCCAGACTGATCCAGATTGCGCTTTCGATTGCGGCTTCGCGAATGCCAATCACATGCGCTTTACGGTGAAAAACAAGTAGATCAACAAGTAATGCGCCGGCGATAACCACCAACAACATTGGCCAACCCCATGAAGGGATCACAACATCTACGAAATTAGCTTTATCACTCTCGGCTGCTATCAACATATTAAACATGTGTACTTTTACTTGACCTTTCGGGTGATGAACCAGAAACTCTTTGTTTCGGTTTTACTTCCCCCGATGATCGCTTACCAATCGGCAAGTCGGGCTATCTGTCAAGGTTACGCCATATTGTCTAATCAGTCAACTCTTGAACTTCAATGTTTACCTAAAAGTTAATCTGTAAAACACCTGACGGTTCAAAGTTGAAAATAGGAGACCTGCCTTCGCAACGCTAGCCAAATTGAACGCACTGCGACAAGACAATAGGGGTTTACCTAAAAGATGAAGGAGGCATCACGAGTAACATTTATCAATGAGAAAGTTTAAAAGACGGACACTCGTAAAGATATATTTTCCATTCGCCCTTACAGTCGTTTTAGTACTCCGAACTCTCGTCAGACCGTTCATACGGGTCCGATTTACTCAGAGTAACGAGTCGCGCATGGGACCACTTGCTCGAGATCGTCGCCTCAATTTGATTAGGTCCATGGAATGGCAAAAAATTCATCAAAAACCAGACGTCATTGTTTTCGTGGTGAGAGGTAAAAAATCAGCGAATGAGTTTCTAAGTATGATGTGGCGCCGACAAACTTATGTCGTTTCAGGAAGCTTTGGAGAGTCAATTTTGTATGCAGCTTCAAAAATTCCTGGCATGACTTTTGAGACTCAACATGACTACTTTGATTTCTCTAGCGAACACGACGGTTGGGAACTTTCAGGTTTACGATCGAAATGCTCATATCCATTGAAGTTCACAAATTCTGAATTGGAAAAAGGACAAAATTTTCTTGAATCCACTATTTGCGAAACCGACAAGAAGTTCGTGTGTCTACTCGTGAGAGATGCTGGGCATATCACTAAAACTTTTCCCAATCACGATAATTCTTATACGAGTTACCGCAATTCCAATATTGATTCCTACATACCTGCAGCCGAAGCACTCGCTGAAATGGGTTACACCGTTTTTCGAATGGGTTTAGATGTAGAGAAACCTCTAATCTCCGCGCATCCGAGGGTCATTGACTACGCTACGAATGGAATGAGATCCGATTTTCTGGATATCTTTTTGAGTGCGCACTGTACATTCTTTATTAGCACAGGGACCGGATTAGATGAGGTTCCAAAGATGTTCAACAGACAAATAACTTATTTAAATTTCTTACCATTTTTTGAGATTCTGACATACCAAGATATTTTGATTTATCCAAAATTGTTGTGCGATAAAAACACTAAGCGTTTACTAAGTTTTCGCGAAATCATTGAACGCAATCTTTTTTTAGCATCCCGTTCTGATCAATATTCGCAAGGCGATGTTTCTATAATTGATCTAACATCAGAAGAAATTTTGGCTGTAACTATCGAGAGTGCAAGAAAAGCAGAGGGCTCATGGATACCAAACTCTGATTATTCGCATTCGGCCAAAAAGCTAGATAACATCTTTCGGAATAGTCCAACCTTACCTCTAAGCAAGAACGATTATGAAATAACTGGAAGATTATCTGACTGTTTTATCGAAAAGTATCCTGATTTTCTTAATTAAAAAATCAAAGAATAACCAGTTACTTGGTTTCGGTTTTGAGGCCACCGATTACGGATTGCGCGGCGGCAAGACGAGCGATCGGCACACGATATGGCGAGCACGAAACATAGTCAAGACCCGCGCGGTAGAACAGCGCTATTGATTCTGGGTCGCCACCATGTTCGCCACAAACGCCTAGTTTGATGCCTCGCTTGGCTTTGCGACCACGCTTGGCCGCAATCTCAACGAGCTCGCCAACACCCGTCTGGTCAATCGTCTCAAACGGATTTCGCTTCAACAAACCCGCTTCAAGATACGCGGGCATCATTCGACTCTCGACATCATCGCGCGAGAAACCAAACGTCATCTGCGTTAAATCGTTAGTACCAAAACTAAAGAAATCGGCATACTCTGCGAGTTCGTTAGCGCAAAGCGCCGCACGCGGAGTTTCGATCATCGTGCCGATCGTTACCTTCGGTCGCGCAACTTTTTTGCCTCGACCAATTGACTTTGTTTTTGGTCGGGTTGAATGTTCGACCAGCACACTCTCAACCCACGAACGTGCAAGCGCAAGCTCTTCGCGTGTCACAGTCAATGGGATCATTACTTCGACAACAGGCTGGTATCCCTCGCTGGCAACTTGATCGGCGGCCTGCATCAGCGCACGAACTTGCATCGCATACAAACCTGGTTTGATAACCCCAAGTCGCACACCTCGTGTACCGAGCATCGGATTTACTTCAGACCAGTCATGTGCCGCGCGAAGCAACTTCTTTTCTTGCGGATCCAAACCCGTCGTGGCTTGTTTGATTTCAAGTTCTTCGACATTCGGCAAGAACTCATGAAGTGGTGGATCGAGAAGACGCACTGTCACTGGTAATCCCGACATAGAACGAAGAATCTCCGCAAAGTCTTCTTTTTGCACCGCACGCAATTCTTCAAGTGCCGAGGCTTCTTCTGCCGGCGAATCTGCCAATATCATCCGTCGCACAACTGGCAAACGATCTGGAGCAAGAAACATATGCTCGGTCCGACACAAGCCAATACCTTCAGCGCCATATTCACGTGCCTTAGCAGCATCTTCACCAGTGTCTGCATTAGCGCGAACTGCGAGCTTGCCTTTACGAATTTCGTCGGCCCATTTAAGAATTGTCTCGAATTCTTTTGTTGGTTTAGCGGCAGTCAGCTGCATCTCGCCAATCATCACTTCGCCAGTTGTACCGTCGAGTGAAATTACATCGCCTTCACGAACAACAACATCACCAACACTAAATAGCTTGCCGTCAATATGTACAGAGTCAGCACCAACAATTGCTGGTGTTCCCCATCCGCGAGCAACTACTGCTGCATGGCTAACTAATCCACCACGCGAAGTCAAGATACCTTTTGCAACCATCATGCCGTGAACATCTTCTGGACTTGTTTCACTGCGAACCAAAATTACTGCTTCGCCTTTTTTCGCTGCCGCTTCTGCATCATCGGCGGTGAAATAAACTTTGCCAACTGCGGCACCAGGTGATGCTGCTAATCCTTTTGTTAATGCTTTCGACTTATTAATGAACTGTGGATGCAAAACCTGATCTAGATGTTCAGCATTTACACGCATCAAAGCTTCTTTCTTAGTTATCTTCCAAGCAGCTTTACCAACGCCAGACCCAGAAGTCATATCAACTGCCATCTTTAATGCTGCAGCACCCGTTCGCTTACCAACGCGAGTCTGTAACATCCACAGCTTGCCTTGGTCAATCGTGAACTCGGTGTCACACATATCGTGATAGTGCCGCTCAAGACGAGCAAAAATTGCCAATAGCTCTTTGTGTACGATCGGAAACTGTCGCTTCAGTGCGTCAAGGTCTTCAGTGTTACGAATTCCAGCAACGACATCTTCTCCTTGTGCGTTGATGAGATAGTCGCCATACGGTTTGTTCTCGCCAGTGGCTGCGTTGCGAGTAAAGCCAACACCTGTGCCCGAATTGTCGTCACGATTACCAAACACCATTGCTTGAACATTGACCGCAGTACCGAGGTCATGGCTAATTTTTTCACGAACTCGATAAGCAATTGCACGCGCACCGTTCCAAGAACGAAACACGGCTTCGACTGCACCACGAAGTTGCTTAATTGGATCTTGTGGGAACTCTTTGCCAGTTTCATTTTTGACAACACTCTTGTATGTCTCGCACAATGTGCGTAATGACTCAGCGGGCAAAAGCGCATCACTTTTGACGCCTGCGAGTTTTTTTGCTTCTTCAAATGGATGTTCGAATTTTGAACCATCAACGCCAAGCACAATACGTCCATACATTGCGATAAATCGTCGATAACTGTCGTAAGCAAAGCGATTATCTTTCGTTGATCCTGCAAGACCCTTAACGCTGCGATCGTTAAGACCTAAGTTCAGCACAGTGTCCATCATTCCTGGCATCGAAAACTTCGCGCCCGATCGAACAGAAACGAGTAGCGGATTAACCGGGTCACCAAGTCGTGCCCCCATTTTCTTTTCAAGCTGTGCAACGTGCGTCGCAAGTTCTTTATCTAAAGACT
Source organism: Ilumatobacteraceae bacterium (assembly GCA_044354345.1). Classification (GTDB taxonomy): domain Bacteria; phylum Actinomycetota; class Acidimicrobiia; order Acidimicrobiales; family Ilumatobacteraceae; genus BACL27. Next base: position 13,156 of record JBILAG010000025.1, read on the forward strand.
TTGGCCAACCACTGTGCATATAGTTTCGACATGCATCGGTCGTGACAGTAAAACCGTGTGGCACTGGTAATTTCAACACACTCATCATCTCGGCGAGGTTCGCACCCTTGCCACCAAGAAGATCCTTCATACTCATTGGTGCGCGGCGGTGCTTGTGATCAAATGCGTAGATAAGTGTCATAGTCGGAAAGTTTATTAGACGACTTGGATTGAACTGCTATCTGCGCTTCGTTTAATTAATGCCAACGCAAAATCTTGGCAAACACTCGTATAAACGCCGATCTCTTGACCATTGAGCACCACAGGCTCACCAACACGTGCACCAACTGCAACGCGAATTAAACGCAGCGACCTAGGCGCCGCTGTACCCCGAGAATCCATTCTCTCAACAAGTTCTTGCCCTGGATAGCAGCCTTTTGTAAAACTCACTGCGACATCTGTCAAGCCTGTCTCGGACGGAGTCGAATCAGTTGTCATGTCAACACCCATAATCGGCCAAGCAGCTAGAACGCGAGCAAGTTCGTATTCGCCACTCGAACCTTGTCGAATATTTAAAATTTGTTTTGGATCAAACGTCACGGCATCAACTTCAAGATTCGCGCCACGCCAAGCTTTCATAGCACTATCGCTCGATACGAGTTTTACATGCTGCTCATTTGTCAGATTTCGAAACAAGAAATAGTTTTGTGAATTCGTCACAATTTCACACTTAATACGAATTTTGAAACGCGATAGACGAGATGATGTAATTTCTGCGAGACCTGATTCTGTATCAAGTAGAAAATTATCTTCGGCGATGCATCGCACACGAACTAATGACGTGATTTTTCCAGTGGGCTCAAGCAGCAGACTATATCGAGAATCACCAATCGCCAAACTCGCAATGTCATTGGCTAATTGCGAGTGTAAAAATTTTCTTGCATCTATTCCGGTCACTAAAATCTCGTCGCGAGTCTGTTCAAGGTAAAACGCGCTCATTGTTTTTGCTCTTTACGCAGTTGTGTCATAATCCGAGCCGCCGGAATCGCGGCCAGCAATGCAGCAGCCTTATTGCGACACTCGAGGTCTTCTTCGCTCGCGACGCTGTCGGCAACGATTCCTGCACCAGCCTGCAGAGTTGCGCCATGGCTACCGACAAACATTGTGCGAATTGCGATCGCCGTATCTAGGTTGCCCGAAAAATCAACATATCCGACAACTCCCGCATACGGCCCGCGCTTAGTTGGCTCAAGCGCATCGATTATCTCCATTGCTCGAACTTTTGGCGCACCGCTTACTGTGCCTGCTGGGAGTGTTGCTCGCAATACATCAATCGGCCCAAGACCTTCGCGCAATGTTCCTGAAACTTGCGAAGTCAAATGCATGACGTGGCTGTATCTCTCAAGTGACATGAACTCATCGACGTTCATCGAACCAAATTTAGCGACACGACCAACATCATTTCGTGCAAGATCTACGAGCATCACATGTTCGGCGCGCTCTTTTGGATTCTCTTTTAATTCTCCAGCGAGTTTGCGATCTTGCTCGTCATCTTTGCCGCGTTTGCGCGTACCGGCGATCGGTCGACTTACGACTCGACCATTACGAAGTTGCACCATTGGCTCAGGAGACGAGCCGACGATCGTGATGTCTTCGTGCTTGAGATAGTACATATAGGGGCTTGGATTAATTTGTCGCAACACTCGATAAACATCAAATGGGTCAGCCTCAAGAGCGATATCAAATCGTTGTGATAACACAACTTGAAAAATGTCTCCGGCGCGAATATGTTCCTTGGCGACTTCAACAGCTCGCTCGTACACGCCGTTCGGCATTGATGACTCAATTTTAAGTGTGTCGTCGCGCCTTGGCGGTTCAACAGGGATGTGCGCAATCGGTCGCGCAAGATCTTCAACTCCCTTATTAACTCGCATGATTGCATTGTCATAGGCAGTTTCGCGCTGCTCGAGATTAAGACCGGCCACCGGAACGCTCTCAATCATGTAGCAGCGTTGACGCCAGTGATCAAATGCAGCAAGCGATCCAATCATGCTCATTACTGCATCTGGCAGATCACGATCTTCTGGTGGAATGTTTGGCAGGTTTTCAATTTCGCGCACAATGTCATAACCCAAAAAACCCATCAGTCCGCCTTGTAAAGGCGGCAGATCGGGATGCAAAGGCGCCGTATAAGTTTCAAGCAACGACTCGATTGCCGCAAGGATTCCGTTTTCGAGCGGCATTGATTTAGGGATCTCGCCAGTCGCAGTGATTACACCATTTCGCAAAACCAGAGTAGCTACAGGATCACGGCCGACAAATGAAAAACGACTCCAGCGCTCGCCGTGTTCAACAGACTCAAGCAAAAACCCTGGACGATCTCCGACGAGTTTCATGTACGCAGAAACTGGCGTTTCAGTATCAGCGAGAACTTCGCACCAAACTGGAATAACGGTATTTTGTGCGGCGAGAATGTGGAATTCTTCGCGCGTTGGAAATATTTGCATCAACCACTCAAACTTTTGTACTAGCGCGCTTGGAGCCGCATGTCGCAACGAAGTTTTCGAGAATTTTCAAACCTTCTGTTGCAGATTTCTCAGGATGAAACTGTGTTGCAAAAATGTTTTCAAACCGAATTGCTGCAACAAGATCTGTGCCATAGTTGCAATTTGCTACGACTACTGACTGCAGTTGCGGAACAGCAGAAAGCGAGTGCACAAAATACATCCATGGATTATCGCTTATTCCAGCAAACATCTCGTCTTGCTTTACGATTTTTAGTTGGTTCCACTGCATCTGAGGCTTTTGCACATCAGCTGGCAACCAACGAATCGTGCCAGCAATGACGCCAAGACCCGAAACACCAGGACTTTCCTCACTACTTTCAAACAACATTTGCATTCCTACACAGATGCCTAAAAATGGTCGCGTCGTTGCGATCGCATCGTGAACAGCCGATTCAAGGCCTGCCTCGCGCAACGCAGTCATACACGCACCAAAATTACCGACACCTGGCAACACGACGGCGTCAGCGTCCGCAATCAATTTCAAATCACTTGTAAGTCGAGCGTCAGCACCGACAAATTGCAAACCTTTTTGCGCTGACCGAAGATTGCCAATGCCATAATCTAGAACGGCAATTAGCGGTTTATCTATCGGGTCCGAAATACTCACGTGTCTAGTCTGCCTGAAGAGATTTGGACTTAGCGCGTTCGCGCAGCACTATCAGACGACGCTCAGCGCGATCGCGCCGCACTATCACACCACGCTCAGCGCGTTCGCGCCGCACGTTGCAGCAGTCGCACAGCATTCACCAGTCCGCGCTCAGCCTCATATATTGCCATTAACAGACCATCATCCTCTTCTGGTTTTTTGGGATCAAAAGTTGCAAGTCGTTGCGACTCGGCGAGAGAAACTATTCGCTCACGACACCGCTCAACATTTTCAGCTAGGGCCGCGAGTTCAGCAAGAGCGCTCTGTCGTTGTGGAGAGGCAGTCATTTTTTCGCAACTTTCTTTTTTGCTTTTTTAACAACAGCTTTTGCTGGTCTCTTCGCTGGCTTTTTCACTAGCTTTTTCGCTGGCTTTTTCGTAGGTAGGTTCGAACTCGGACAAAGTTTCTCGAGCAAGCACTCCTCACATTTAGGCTTTTTCGCATCACACACACGACGGCCGTGCAAAATCAATCGCAAACTAAATTGTCCCCACTCGGGTGGAGGCAACATTGCATTAAGTTCGTATTCAACTTTGACGGGGTCTTCAAGTTTTGTTAAACCCAAGCGACGTGATAGTCGCCCGACATGGGTATCAACCGGCAAACCTGGCAGATCGAAAACAACACTGCGCAAAACATTGGCTGTCTTCCGACCAACACCTGGCAGCGTGATCAGATCTTCAATCTCGCGCGGTACTTCACCGCCGAATCGCGACATGACTTGGCTCGCCATACCAACTAAATTTTTGGCTTTCGTCTGATAGAAGCCAGTTGATCTCACCAACTGTTCAACATGCGCAACTTCGGCCGTGGCAAGTTTCGCCGGCGTCGGATAAGAATCAAATAGCGCAGGCGTAACCAGGTTGACACGAACATCTGTGCACTGTGCCGAAAGAATTGTTGCCGCCAGCAACTGAAACGCCGACTCGTGGGTCAGTTCGCAGATCGCAACCGGATACTCTCGCTTGAGTATTCGTAACACGTCAGTTGCTCGCTTAGATAGTTCAGTTTTCTCAACAGCCATGCGGAGGCAACGCTACACACGATCGTCAATAGATATCCTTCTAACGTGGTCACGTTTGAAATTAAGAGAAGTATGACCCCAGCAGATATTGCCGCCGTCACTGGTTTGCTCAATAAAGTCGAAATCGCTGACTCTCGTCGCCCACTTAACGATCATTTATGGATTGACCTGCGCCATGGCGGCCGAGCCGGATTCGCAGGACTAATCGCATGGGATCCAAACAGCGTAAATCCAGTTGCTTATTGCCAAGTTTCACGTGGCAATGATTCATGGGCACTTGACTTAGTCATTGACCCACACCATCGCGATCAAACTCTCGAACTCGGCAAAGGACTGCTGCAAGAGGCCGAAAATATAATTGCCAATGAAGGTGGTGGACATGTGCACTGGTGGGTATTTAACTCAAACGAAATTCATTATCTTCTTGCCGCGCAGATAAATCTCACGGCTGGTCGCAATATTTTGCAACTTGAAGTCAAACTTCCACTAGCAGAAGCAGTTCTTACTAGTACAGAAAAAATCTCAACAGCTTCATTTCAAGTTGGCATCGACGAAACTAACTGGCTAACAGTTAACAACCGTGCATTTGCTAGCCATCCAGAACAGGGTGGTTGGACGATTGAAACTTTATTATCACGTCTTAGTGAGCCGTGGTTCAATGCTTCTGGACTTTTGCTTCACTTCGTTGAGCAACCATCTCGCCAACTCGCAGGTTTCTGTTGGACAAAACTCGACAGACTATCTAATCCAACACTCGGTGAAATTTACGTCATCGCTGTTGACCCAGACCATCACAACAAAGGTCTTGGTCGTTCGTTAACAGTTGCTGGTCTAAATCAGTTAGCAGCTGCTGGTGCCACAACTGGAATGCTGTTTGTCGATAAAGAAAATGCGCCGGCAATTTCGGTGTATTTCAAAATCGGGTTCAGCGTGCACCACGAAGGACAGGCATTCATCGGCGAGATTTCACCGAGAACAGGCAACCTTTAACTAACAGCCTTTAGTAATACAATGATCGCATGACAGACACACTTTTGCCTCGTTGGTCGGTTGCAGATATACATCAATCGTTCACCGCGCGATCGTTTACAGACGCAATGGAGCGCACGGGTGCCAATGTCGCTCGACTAGAAGCACAGTTCGAAGAGCACAATATTCGTGCGGGCGATCCTCATAAGCCTTCTGCACATGACGGTCAAATCGCTAACGAAATAATTAATGCGATGAATGAAACCATCAAAGAATCAGAAATTCTTGCTTCATACGTCTACGCATCGGTCAGCACAAATACGCGCGAAGAGACCGCGCAAAGCTTGCTCAGCGAACTAGAAGTCATCGACTCACGCCTTTCCCCACTACTCGCTCGCCTGGCCGATTGGGTCGCCACGCTTGGCGCTGACGATCTAGCGAAAGTCAGCGAAGTAGCGCGTGAACATCTCGGCCCATTGCAAAGATTGCAAGCCCGCGCACAACATCAGATGAGCGAAGTTGAAGAAGGTTTCTATGCCGAACTCTCAACCACTGGCTCTTCAGCATGGTCTCGTTTACAAGGTGACATAACTTCTCAGTTGAGTGTTCTAGTCGATCTACCAGATGGCACAAAAACTTTGCCTATCACTGCCGTGCGGGGCATGTCAACACATTCAGACGCAGCAGTTCGTAAAGCCGCATACGACGCCGAAATGCGAGCATGGCCAACTGTTGCAATGCCATGCGCAGCAGCGATGAATTCAATTAAAGGCGAAGCAAACTCGGTAAATCGTCGTCGCAACTGGGCGTCACCGCTTGATGCCTCGCTCTACAGCAATAGCGTTAGTCGCAAAACATTTGACGCGATGCAGAGCGCAGTAACTGCTTCGTTGCCTGATTTTCGCCGTTGGATGAATGTCAAGGCAAAATTACATGGCGACAAAACCGGTTTGTCATGGTGGAATCTTTTCGCACCACTTAATGTTGCGCCGAGTCAAATCTCGTGGGATCAAGGTGTACAACTGGTGCGTGGAGCGTTTGCTGCATACAGCGACAACTTGGCCGGCCTAGTTGATCGGTCACTTGCTGAAAAGTGGATAGATGCCGAACCTCGTGAAGGCAAAGTCGGTGGCGCATTTTGTATGTCGTTTGTTGACGATCGCTCACTTGTATTACTCAACTGGAGCGGGAGTGTTGACTCAGCTCAAACCACTGCACACGAGCTAGGGCACGCGTACCACAACACACAACTTGCAGACCGCACGCCACTACAAAAACGGTTACCAATGGCGCTGGCCGAAACTGCGAGCATCTTCTGCGAAACTCTCGTCGTTGAAGAAGGTTTATCGCGACTGTCTGGCGATGAAAGACTCGCGCTGTTAGATACCGACCTCGGTGGCGCTAACCAAGTTGTCGTTGATATTCATAGCCGCTTCTTATTCGAGACTGAAGTTTTCGCTCGTCGGCAACGCCGCACACTTGGCGTGAGCGAACTAAACGAGATGATGTTGAGCGCTCAATCTCAGGCTTACGGTAATGGAATTAACCAAGCGACTGCTCATCCGCATATGTGGGTTTTGAAGCCGCACTATTACGGAAGCCATTTTTATAACTGGCCGTATACATATGGTTTGTTGTTCGGCCTAGGACTTTATGCGCAATACAGTCTTGATCCAGAACGCTTTCGCAGTGGATACGACACTGTGTTGTCGCGCGCCGGGATGGATACGGCGGAAGAACTTGGCCGTGCGTTCAATCTTGACGTGAGTGGCGAAGCGTTTTGGACTGCAAGTCTTGATGTTTTGCGAACACGAATGCTTGATTATGAAAATCTCGCACAGAAGCACCTCAATTAAGTAATTTAAATTTCGGGATCGGAATTCAATAGTGCTGAAATATTTTCGTGGTCGCAGTTTAGGATATGTCTATCGTTTCGTTTTAGCCGCACCGATAGCGCTCGTATTTTGGTTGTGTATAGAAACAATTAATATTTTTCGTCCAGTTTATATTGTTGGACTTTCATATAAAGGGCGCATTACCCAATACATGGCGCCAATGGAGTTGCACCTCAGACAAGCGAACCAATTAAAAAAGAGGTATCTGATGATTTTTGTGATGCCCGCCGCGACGCCTAATGAGGCGGTGCGAACGATCTACCGTCGCTACGCGCTAATTATTGATTCACACTTCCCAAAAATTGTTCGGTCTGCGTTCGGATTTCTAGCTGTGGTGCTAAGAAGGCGATTCACACCTAAATTGTTGCAACATCATTTACTTTGGCAACTAAAGCCAGCGACTGAACTGAATAAAGCCGAAATTGACTTCGGTAAAAAACTGATGAAAGAACTTGGTGTACCTGACGGCAAACAATTCGTCTGCCTTGGAGTAAAGGAGGCTGCGTACTATGCATCGATTACACCAGAATCTGGCTTCGGTCAAGATTTAACTCATCAAGCAAATGATTCACGAAATGTAAATATCTCCAATTACATGTTGGCCGCAACTCACCTTGCTAATTTAGGAATCTATGTAGTCCGTGTGGGGGCAGTTGTTGGAGCAGCGTTACCAAAAGATCGGCACCCACTGATTATTGACTACGCTGCTGAAGCCAGATCTGAACTTGGTGACATAGTTCTTGGTGAGAACTGCGAATTCTCAATCATGGCGGCAACTGGAGTTTGGGTTTTCAGCGCAGCACGAAATCGTCCGATCGTAAACTGCGACCAATACGAGATTGGGTATCGCCATGACATGTTGCAGCAGGGTTCGCCTTCGCTTTGGGCGCTGCGCCTGTTGAAAAATCAACAAACTTCGGAGTTGGTGATGTTTAGCGAAATGGCAATGGGTGGGCAGAAATGGGCTGACGATAAGGTCCTAGCAAGTCTTGGTTTAGAACCAATACCAAACACTCCAGAGGAGATCCTCGACGCAGTAGTCGAAATGAAGGACTGGATCGATGGAAAACTTGAGCTATCTGACTTTGACGAAGAATTGCAAACTAAGTTCTATAATTGTTATCCGCCCGAAACACGACTTGAGAAAAACCCTCTAGTTCGAATTTCGCCTTCGTTCTTGAGAAAATATCAAGATCTATTGTAATTTTGAGGATTTAAAGTGACCGAGAAATTAATTAAAACTCGCTATGACGCGAGCCGCGAAGATATTGCAGCACTGCTCGGAGATTCGCCAAAATATCGTCTCGACCAAGTTTGGCAAGGCCTCTACACCGAGTTTCAAGAACCACTTGAGATCACCACGATCTCCAAAGATCTTCGAACACGATTAGATGAAGCACTGCCGAGCAGCCTCGTGCCTATAACTTCAAGCGTTAGCGACCGTGGCGACACAACAAAGTTTTTGTGGCAACTCGCGAATGGTGGCCACAAAATTGAATCGGTACTGATGCACTACGCCGACCGCGCCACTGTCTGCGTCAGTACGCAAGCCGGCTGCGCAATGGCTTGCGGGTTTTGTGCGACTGGCCAAGCAGGTTTTACTCGGCAGTTAACTTCAGGCGAAATCGTCGAACAAGTTGTACACGCGGCGCGAACTAGTGCCGCACGCGACCAACGCCTGGCCAATGTTGTATTCATGGGCATGGGTGAGCCATTAGCGAACGAAGAAGCAGTGTGGCAATCGGTTACTCGCATTCACGAAGCCATAGGTATCTCGGCTCGTCATCTCACAATTTCAACTGTTGGCATAATCCCAGGCATCAACACGCTCGCCGAACGACCTTTGCCAGTTAATCTCGCTGTCTCATTACATGCTGCGCGCAACGAACTTCGCAACGAACTTGTACCGATCAACAAGCGATATCCGATCGAAGATTTAATGCAGGCGTGTCGAAAATATCTAGCCAAAAAAAATCGCCGTATAAGTTTCGAGTGGGCACTTATCAAAGATGTCAACGACACACCACGTGATGCTCGCGAACTCGCAAAACTTTGCAAGAGTCTGAAACCCAGCGCTCACGTGAACTTGATTCCTCTTAATCCGACACCGGGTTATCTAACCAAAGGCACAGCCCCAGAAGATGTCCGTGAGTTTGCGATGCAACTTGAAGATCTTGGCGTGAATGCAACTGTGCGCCGTAACCGTGGCACCGATATCGCTGCAGCATGCGGTCAGTTGGCTGCCGGCCAACCTGTGACGATTAGTTCGCGCTCAGTTGTTGGATAAGTTTCTCTCGACCCTGTTCGATCTGATCGGCAAGTGCACGTTCTAGTAATCCTCCAGTAAAAAGTGATCCAGAATAATGCAAACCCATTTGCAGTGATGAACCTTTTTCGGTTTCAGAAACAGTTGCACTAAGCACCCATGCCGAGTGGCTACGACCGTCATTTTCAGCGCGCTCAAACACAACACAGTAAGGCGCCTCACAAATCCTTCGAACCATCCGCAAGCGCTTTGATCTAGCAAACGGTCCAAGTCGCGCACGAAGTTCAACCATCCAAGTATCTAAGTCGTGTGAAGTACTTACTACATCGCTGACCGGCTTGACACTGTGCACCATCTCAAGCCATGATTCGTAATTCTTAAGATCAGAAACATAACAAAAAAGTATTTCTACAGATACTGGTACATCGACACTCGCCGTAACATCCATCGCAACACCTAATTACGAGTCAAGACTCTGAATGCGATTGCTCGTGATTCGAATTGCGGCTGCCGACATCATTTTG
>JBILAG010000026.1:0-22834 GCA_044354345.1 Ilumatobacteraceae bacterium
AACACGGGTAACACACGTCGTGAAAGCACTCAGGCGTATTTGATTCCGTTGCTTACTGCAGCCGGTTTTAAAGTACGAGCAGATAATTGCGATGCTGCTTGTTACTTCGAGAAGCGACTACCAGGCATGGATTACGACTTGGCGATGTACATCAGTACGGCACCACCAGATCCTTCGTATCTTACGAGTTCATTTGTCTGTGACTTGATTCCGACTGAAGCTAACAAGAATGTTGGTCAGAATTTCAACGGATGGTGTAACGCAGAAGCCTCAGATTTGATGTATGCATCAGATGTTGATGCAGATGCAACAACGCGAGCGGACAAAATCAAACAGGCGTTAGTTCTTATGGCAAAAGACCATGTGATGTTGCCGTTAATGCAGTTTCCAAAGTCAGGGTTTGCGCGAACAGATAAGGTCGCAGGTCCATGGAATGGTGAACTGAACAACTATCAGGCGTTTAGGAATATTCACCTATGGCAGGACGTTGACGGCGACGGGCAAATTGTGCTCGGTGCCGAGCAATGGCCAGAGTGTTTGAATCCGATCACTGAGTGTGCAAACTCTTCGTGGATGGTTTGGACAACCTCGTTTCAAGTAATGCCAGGTGCCTATACAACTACAAATGAATCAACTTATGTCGTTACCAACCTGCTCACAGGTGAAGCAACGGTAAAGATAAATAGCTAGAAATTAATTACTTGTATCTTCAGTAATTGAATTTAATAAAGTTGGTGGTGCGTCGATCTGACTACGTATCAGATTTGCGCACCACCATTAATTCATCTGAATGAATCGGATCGTCTTTTAATTATGTTTTGTTATATTTTGCGTCGTATCGCATGGTCAATTCCAACTCTGTTGATCGTTACTTTCTTGGTCTACGTTGCGTTAAGAGTTGGAACTGATCCTGTAGAAAGTTACAAGCGATCAAATGCCCGATTGACTCCCGAAAAGATTCGACAATACATTGATTCAAATGGTTTGGATCCGAACTATGTTCTGGGATATTTTCGTTGGCTCAAGAATTTTCTTACCGGCGATTGGCCGCGCAGCATAAAAGGAAGTCGCGAGGTCTGGCCAGCACTCAAGGATGCGATTGCGAATACGCTTCGTCTCGGTATTGCAGCCACAGTTGTCGGAGTCATCATTGGGTTGCTACTTGGTTTGGTTGCTGTTTTGCGACCCGGCGGCAGACGGGACGTGTTAATTAACTCTGGAGCTTTTTTGGGAATATCAATCCCGCCATATATTTCGGCTGTGCTGTTGCAACTTCTATTCGCCGTTTACTGGCAGCGATGGTTCGGCGCAAGTCTCTTTCCGACTTCGGGCGTTTACCCACCAGGGCATACAGGCTTTGATCTTTTTCTGATGTTGAAATTTATGGCACTACCAACGATTGTCGTCGCAATTCAAATCGTTGCGACCTATAGTCGCTATTTACGATCCTCTTTGCTCGACGTTTTAAATTCTGATTACATGCGCACCGCAAGATCTAAGGGCATCAGTGAGCGTCGAATTTTGATCAATCACGGTATGCGTAATGCATTAATTCCGATAGTTACTGTTGCTGCCATCGATTTTGGTGCGATAGTTGGTGGTTTAATAATCACCGAGAATATTTTCTCTTATCCCGGAATGGGCTTATATTTTTTAAAATCATTCGGCGATGGTGACTTTCCACTATTGATGCCTTGGATGGTGATAATCGTTTTGTCGATTTTAATTTTCAATCTCATTGCCGATATCTCATATGCGTGGCTTGATCCTCGGATTCGCCTTGAATAGTCAGGGTCAACGTCTTACGCCTCGGCAAATGGCGCTAAGTAGGTTCATCTCGCACAAGGCTGCGGTTATTAGTTGTTTTATTTTGTTGATACTTACGTTGTTCGTAATTCTCGCGCCTTTCACCGCGCGTTACGGTGTTAATCAGTCAGTTCAACTGCCACCCAATTCGTTCTTAACTCCACGCGCCAACGCCTGGTTAGGCACAGATGACATTGGCCGCGATCTATACAGTCGTCTCATTTATGGGGTTCGAGTTTCATTGATGATCGGTTTAGTGAGTGCAATTGTTTCAGTAACGATTGGTGCATTAGTAGGTGCGGTGGCGGGTTTTCGCGGGGGACGTTTCGACGACATCGTGATGAGAATCACTGACTTATTTCTCGCATTTCCATTTCTCGTTACACTTTTGATTGTTCGAAACGTACTCGGAGCGATTTCGTGGATTAAACCTCTGACTGGTGAGATGAATTCAGTGAGGTTTATCATTATTTTATTCAGCATCTTCGGATGGATGTCCGTCGCTCGGATCGTCCGGGGTCAAGTGTTGTCACTTAAAGAGCGCGAATTCATCGAGGCTGCTCGCGCCGTCGGTGCAAGTCGACGATTCATCATTCGTCAGCACTTGATACCTAATTCAATTGGACCGATCATGGTCTCATTAACTTTTTCGGTTGTTGGTGCAATCACTGGCGAATCAACACTTGCTTTTTTTGGGTATGGGCCACAAGCGGGCGAAGGTGCAACTTCTCTTGGCATTTTGGTCGGTGCGGCTAAAGGTGCAGTGCAAACTGGGTACTGGTGGCTCGCTGTATTTCCATGTTTAACTTTGGTCATTATCTCTTTAAGTATCAATTTCATCGGCGACGCACTGCGTGATGCCACTGATACGCAGCTGGATCGCGGGTTGTGATGACTGAAAAAATTCTTCAAATCCGCAATTTACATGTAACTTTCGATACTCCATTTGGTCAGGTGCTCGCCGTTCGAGGTGTCGATCTTGATGTGATGAAAGGTGAAGTGCTCGGAGTAGTGGGCGAATCGGGTTCGGGAAAGTCAGTATCTTTTTTGGCGACAATGGGTTTGCTTTCTTCTCGGGCTCGGGTGTCGGGCTCTATTGTCTTGGATGGTGAAGAACTGATCGGAAAATCACCTCAGCAAATGCGATCGGTTCGTGGGCGAGTAATGTCAATGATCTTCCAAGACCCCTTGTCTGCGCTTAATCCGGTTCACAGAATCGGAAAACAGATTTCAGAAATGCTGCAATCGCATCAAGAACTAACTAAGAAGCAAGCGGCAACACGTGCTATTGAACTTCTAGATCTCGTTGGCATCCCTCAACCTGCGGAGCGTGCAACGCAGTTTCCACATGAATTCTCTGGCGGCATGCGCCAACGTGTGGTTATCGCGATAGCGATTGCGAATAATCCAAAACTACTGATTGCTGATGAACCTACAACTGCTCTAGACGTAACTGTGCAAGCGCAGATTCTTGAAGTCATTAAGCGTGTGCAGCAGCAATTAAGTACTGCAGTTGTTCTGATCACACATGACCTTGGCATTATCGCCCGCATCGCCGACAGGGTTGACGTTATGTATGCGGGCCGAAATGTCGAACAGGGATTAGTTGATGATTTGTATGATCACCCAAGTCATCCGTATACGCGCGGTTTACTTCGATCAATACCTCAACCAGGCAAAGAAAGATTGACTCCGATTGCCGGTTTTCCACCAAATATGATTTCTCCGCCGTCAGGTTGTGCTTTTAGAACTCGTTGTGAATATGCCACTGAACAATGCGAAACCACTATTCCTGAGCTGAAACTCTTTGCAGATTTACAAACAGCTTGTTTACGCGCGAATGAGCTTCCAGATTTTAGGATTGCGCAATGAGCTCAGAACTTCTTAGAGTTACTAACCTCGTCAAAACATTTCAGATTCGTCGCACAAAGCGCTCAGGGTCAAATAAGCGTTTAGTGCAGGCGGTTTCAAATGTTTCGTTTTCAATTGAGAAAGGTCAGACTCTTGGGCTCGTAGGTGAGTCAGGTTCGGGCAAAACTACCGTTGGTCGCTGCATATTGAGACTGATTGAGCCAACTTCGGGCAAAATTGAATTCGATGGGCAAGATTTGGGTTCAATGGAGTTTGAGGAATTAAGAGCATTGCGACGCAAGATGCAAATCGTTTTTCAAGATCCTTTCGCATCGCTTGATCCAAAGATGACTGTTGGTACATCAATCGCCGAGCCATTGATAGTCCAGAGGGTTCCTGGTAGTCATAGTGACAAGATCATTGAGCTTCTTGAACTTGTAGGTCTTTCTGCCGATCATGCATCGCGTTTCCCTCACGAATTTTCTGGTGGTCAGCGACAACGAATCGGAATTGCGCGTGCATTAGCGCTTAATCCCGCATTGATTATCCTCGACGAACCTGTTTCGGCACTTGATGTGAGTATTCAGGCTGGCGTAATTAATCTTTTTGACGACTTACAGAAAAAATTTGGTATCGGTTATTTGTTTATTGCCCACGACCTATCTGTGGTGCGTCATATTGCTGATCGGGTGGCAGTTATGTACCTCGGTAAAATAGTTGAAATCGGTGATCAAGAAACTGTTTACGAGAACCCGACTCATCCGTACACAAAAGCCTTGCTTTCGGCGGTGCCTTTAACAGACCCAAAAATCGAGCGAACTCGAACTCGTTTGATGCTCGAAGGTGAAGTGCCGTCACCAATGAACCCTCCGTCGGGTTGTCGGTTTCGAACGCGATGCTGGAAGGCACAAGATGTATGTTCACAAGAAGAGCCGATGCTTGCAATTCGGCCGGGTGGCCAGATGTCGGCATGCCATTTTCCAGAGGTGTGAAGGTAGAATTCTCACGTGCGAAATTTAGTTACTTATATAACTGTCGTTATCAACGTCATAGCAATGTTTTCGATGATCGTCGGAGTGTTGCTGCACAGCGGCCGCGGTGGCGGGCTTTCGGACATGTTCGGTGGAGGAGGAGGGGCAGCACTTGGCTCCGCTGCGGCTGAGCGAAACCTCAATCGAATCACTACTGTTTTTGCACTTACTTGGATAGTGACTGTAATTGCACTGGGTTTATTGCTGGCCTAGTTGTCAGCAACTAATAGTTTCACGGTAACTTTTAACGATATATTTTTAATCCACGTCGGAGTGGCGAAATTGGCAGACGCACCAGCTTAAGGGGCTGGCGCTCGTAAGGGCGTAGGGGTTCAAGTCCCCTCTTCGACACAACTAGTTTTCGTGTTAGGCGACATTCTTAAAGCCTTTTCATGTTTAGACCGAGTTCTAGACTGTTCTGATGGTTGATCTAGCTTTGTCCGAACGATCAACCCAATTAAGAAAATTCTCAATAACAGTCTTCTTTGCAGCTATTGCGATGGCGCCAATTTGGGCTTCAGGACTGTCAAGTCGTCATTCGCTTTTCTATTCGGCTTTGTTTGCGATTCTCATTTCACTGGTTAACTCGTCAAAGTTTCGCTTTTCGACACCGTTAGCGGGTTTATGCGCTCTGTTTTTCGGCTCTGGATTATTGGCGATTGAGCATGCGTCGTTTGTTAATCAGCCGATTCGATTCATTATTGCGACCTGGCTGGTGCTGGTGATGCTGATCGCAAAGATTCAAAATTTACGTAAAATAGTTTCTGTTAATTTACTTGTTTTCGCAGTATTGTTTTTGTTTCTTGAAATTCCATTCAGATTCTTGACTAGCGCCCAGTCGTCGTCTCAATTTCAATACATCGAGCTCTTTCGAAATTCTAGAAGTGATGGTCCAGGCCCGTGGCCATATCCAGAAACCACGATGACGGTGGATGGCCTACGAACTACCACTGACGCACCAAGTTCAGGCGTTGGCAGGATTTTGATTTTTGGTGGTTCAACTACATTTTGTGCCGAAGTACCTGACCGACTTACCCATGCGTCGATACTTCAACGAATGCTTAACGAACGTGACTCGGGTTTAATCGTTAAGAATTACGGGAAAAGTGCGGCAACATCTACTGACCGAGTGAAGGTTCTAAGGACAATTGATGATTTGACAAAAAATGACATAGTGATTTTCTATGTTGGCATAAATGAGGCAGGCGTCGGTTTCACCCAAAGAGACTTACCAATCGGGTTGATTGCGAAAATCCCAGAACTTGGCAATGCGTTGCAAAAGATTAGTAAATACTCGCGGATCGCTGATCTTCTATTCCGAAAATTTGTTTTCGGCGGAATTGAAATTTCGGAAAGTTCAAAATTTAAGGCTGAGACTGAATTCAGACAAGCCATGGAAGAAGCTGAATTGTTTACGACAAGGTCGGGTGCGAAGTTTGTTCCAGTTTTGCAGGCAAATCTCTTTACTCGTAATCCATCGACTGATTATGATCAGACTTTGGCGAAAATGTACGGCAGTGAACTTGGTGTTGTGATGCCTGAAATGTACGACCGACTGCTCCCAGTCATTTCGAGTTATGAGAACTTTGGTGATGCGAGGGAAGTGATGAACAACTTAGAGCCGTCACCGTACTTCGACTGGATGCACGTAAACGCCGCTGGAGATCAACGAATCGCTACGTTTATGAGAGATCTACTTATTGATAAAAAACTGATCGACTAGTGACGAATAACGTGACCGATCGCGAAGCGCTACAGGCGCGAACGCTGCGGGTTTTGGTTACTGGGCAAGTTGTTGCAGCGGCTTCTTTGTCAGCTGCGGTTACGGTCGGTGCTTTTGTAATTCAAGACATCCTCGGGCAGCAGACGCCGTGGGGTGGCTTATCAAGTGCAACATTTACAATGGGCTCGGCATTCATGTCACAAGTCTTGGCGCGTGTCATGAGTAAGCGGGGGCGGCGCGTCGGTCTCGAATATGGTTACTCACTAGCCATCGCTGGTGGTTTGATTGCAGGTTTTGGTGTGAATCGAAACTCGTTGGTATTTTTCTTGCTCGGTCTTTTTCTATATGGTTCGGGCCAAGCATCTAATTTGTTGTCACGATATGCAGCGATGGATTTAGCGGCACCAGACAAACGTAGCCAGGCGATGAGTTACATTTTGTTCGGCTCAACGTTTGGTGCCGTATTTGGCCCAGTTTTGATTAAACCTGCGGAACAAATTGGAGTAGACGCATTTGGCTGGAGCCTTTACACCGGTCCATGGATTGCGTCAGCATTTTTCTTCGTATTTGCGTTATTAAACGTCGCTGTACGACTCAGACCGGATCCGCTTGAAGTCAGTGGGGGACTCGTCTCACAACAAGGCGTTGGTGTTGTGACGCCAAATTTAGGCGCCGCATTACGCATAATTAGTGGTATTCGCAATGCGCGTGTGGCGCTTGCGTCGATGGTGATTTCACAGGTCACGATGGTGGCAGTGATGACAATGACGCCAGTTCATTTAAAGATTCATGGCCACGAAGGTGTGAGCCCTTATGTGATTTCCTTGCACATCGCTGGCATGTATGCCTTTAGTCCTCTTGTTGGTAAATTTGCTGATCGTCACGGTAAGTTGCTGTCAATTTCAGTTGGCGGGGTATTGCTAGTTGCGGCAACAATTATGGCGGCTCTTGCAGGCGATGCAGCGACCTTATTGTGGCCGTCGCTTTGGTTACTAGGGCTCGGTTGGAGTTTCGGACTAATTGGCGGATCAAGTCTCTTAGTTGAGTCAGTACCAGAAGGTTCGCGCGTGACAGTTCAAGGAGCGGCCGACTTATTAATGAGTTTTTGTGGAGGGATGGCGGGTTTCTCGAGTGGTTTCATCCGCAAAGCATTTGGGTTCCACATGCTTAGTAACTTAGGCACGGTGTTGGCGCTCGTTTTAGTAGTCATCGGCATTCGAAGGTTAACTAGCACCCGTATAGCCAAGCATCGAGTTTGACGATGGTTATTAGTAAGTCGCCGCGCAAAGTGAGTTGGTCAAATTGGGCTGGCAATCAATCTGTCGACAGCGTTTCATTATTCAAGCCGAGAACTGAAGAAGAAATTCAGCGAGTCGTGCAATTCGCGATTGCGAACAAACTGAGAGTCAAGGCCGTCGGGTCGGGACACAGCTTCACAGCAATTGCTCTTTCTAAAGATGTGCTGGTTGATCTGTCTGACTACGACGCGGTTATTGCGATAGACAACCTCGCAAACACAGTGACAGTGCAATCTGGTATCCAGTTATCAAAATTGAATTTGATTCTGCAAAGCAATGGTTTGGCGATGCAGAATCTTGGTGATATCTCTTATCAAACAATTGCTGGTGCAATATCAACTTCAACGCACGGAACGGGTTCCAAATTTACTGGTATTGCCAATCAAGTTGCAGCGCTTCGACTTGTTCTCGCTGATTCGTCGGTCGTTGAATGTTCAGCGACATCGAATTCAGATCTATTTAATTGCGCGCGTGTGGGTTTAGGTGCGCTAGGGGTTATCAGCACTGTCACACTTCAACTAGTTCCAGCTTTTAATCTTGCGGTAATTGAGCAACCTATGCGAGTTGACGACCTGTTGGAGAACCTTGATCATCACATCGCCGATAACGATCATTTCGAGTTTTTTTGGGTGCCACACACAGGCTGGGCCTTGACAAAACGCAATAATCGCACTCTTAATGCGACTAAGCCAATGGGGAAGATGTCACATTGGTATTCAAAAACGTTGATGGAGAATTACGCATTCGGTGCGGTTTGCATGCTCGGAAGAGCTCGACCTTCGCTAATACCCAAACTGGCTAAGGCATTGCCAGCATCAGGAAGAAATGAATACTCCGACTCAAGTTTTAAAGTCTTCGCGAGTAAACGTATCGTCAAGTTCTATGAGATGGAATATGCAATACCTCGAGAAGCATGCGCTGAAGCACTCAATCGAGTCCGTAGACTAGTTAAAGATAGTGGGTTCTTCCTGAATTTTCCTGTTGAGGTTCGCTTTACAGCCCCAGATGAGATTCCGCTAAGTACAGCGAGTAATCGAGAATCTGCGTATATCGCAGTTCATATATATAAAGGAATGGACTTTGTGCCGTATTTTAAAGCAGTTGAATCAATCATGAACTCATACCAAGGTCGCCCACATTGGGGCAAGTTACATTTTCAGAATTCTGAGACTCTTGCACCTAGATATCCGAAATGGGATTTATTTCAATCGGTTCGTAACCAAGTTGACCAAGATCGGCTGTTTTCTAACAGCTACCTCGAGACAGTGTTAGGTAAATAGTCATGAAAAGTTTCGTTGATCTCGGAGTTCCGGCGAAGTTCGCCGACAAGTTAAGCGCGCGTGGCATTGCATCACCGTTTGAAATTCAAGAGGCAGCGCTGCCAGATGGTCTAGCCGGAAACGACGTCTGCGGCAAAGCCCCAACGGGTTCTGGCAAGACGATTGCCTTCGGTTTGGTGTTGGCAGTTCGTTTGCAAAAATCAAAGCCAGGCCAGCCTGGTGGTTTGGTTTTAGTACCGACACGCGAATTAGCAATTCAGGTAGCTAAAGAGATTGCGATGCTATGTGAAGGAACAGATTTGCGAGTCGCTTCTGTTTACGGCGGAGCCGGTTACGGCCCACAGGTAAAGGCCGTTCGAGGCGCCAGCATTATTGTTGCAACACCTGGCCGTCTTGAAGACTTGATCGAGCGTCGAGACATGTCGTTGGCATCTGTAACCATTGCAGTACTTGACGAAGCCGACAGAATGTCCGACATGGGCTTTTTACCTGCAGTTCGACGATTGCTTCGCGCACTCCCGAAACAGCGCCAAGTTCTGTTGTTTTCAGCAACTTTAGATGGCGATATATCTCAAGTAGTTAAAGAGTTTCAAAACAATCCAAAGAGACATGAATCGAATTCACAGGAAGCTGAACCAGATATTGAACACAAATTTTGGATGGTCAGTCGTAATGACAGAGTCGAGACTATTTCTCAGTTAGTGAATCACTACGAACGAATTATTCTTTTCTGTCGAACTAAACATGGTTGTGACCGCCTTGCCAAGCAACTAGATAACTCAGGCGTGCGATCATCAATTATTCACGGCAACAAAAGTCAGGCCCAACGCGAGCGATCTCTCGAAGAATTCCGTCGAGGACGTTCTAACGCATTAGTTGCAACTGACGTTGCCGCGCGCGGTATTCATATTGATGATGTTCCGTGTGTAGTGCACTTTGATCCACCAGCAGATCATAAAGATTACATTCATAGATCGGGCCGTACAGGGCGAGCCGGTTCTAAAGGTGTGGTTATTTCTCTTGTTGAATCTTCACAGAAACGAACCGTTAATAAATTGGCTCGTGATGCTGGTGTCGAAGCAGATTTTGTTGCGCCAGATTTCGAGCCAGCGCTAGACGAGGTCGCAGCAAGACCGGGTGTAGTCGGCGGAGTTTTGATTTCTGTTGGTGCAGCAACCGAATAATTTAAAAATTATAAACAGATATCTTGTGGCCGAATAGGTACGCGAGGTAGATCACGTCCAGTCGCGTTACGAATTGCGGCGGCGATCGCTGGTGTCACAGAAATACATGGCGGCTCACCAATGCCCTTTGCTCCCAAAGGTGCTTGTGGTTCAGGCTCTTCAATCATGATTGCAACAACTTCGGGTGCATCAAGGGCGGTTGGCAACAAATAATCTGTAAAACTCGGGTTACGCATTTTGCCATTATCCAAGACGATTTCTTCCATCACCGCTAAACCAAGACCTTGAGCGATGCCTCCCTCGATCTGCCCGAGTGCAGCAATTGGGTTTAGAACGCGACCAACATCTTGAGCCGTGGCGATTTGAATCACTTTTACAAGCCCAAGTTCGACATCGACATCAACTACAGCACGATGGGCGACGAACGCGAAGGCAACATGGCAGTTGCCTTGGCCGTTCTCATTTAATTCCTCAGTAGGTCGGTGGTGATGTTCAAAAGTTTCTTCAATAAACACACCGGTAGATGCCTCGATCACGCTGATGCGAAAATCACCAAGCATGTCGACGACATCGGTATCTTCGATCATTAGTCTCAGTGGGTCAATATTATGTATTTTCCCAACATGTTCGAATAGTCGCTGACGCACTAAGCGACACGCACCATCAACCGCTCCACCGCTCATCCATGTTTGTCGCGATGCAGAAGTACTACCTGCAGAACCAATTCTTGTGTCCACAGGGTCGATTACGACCTCATCTACGCCGAGTACAGACCGGGCAATTTGCGGAGCGAGAATCACAAAACCTTGGCCAACTTCAACAGTGGCATATTTCAAATGAACAACACCGTCTTGTAGCTGACAACGAGCAGTCGCGAAATCATCGAATGTCTCGCTGTACATCAAATTCTTTATCGATACCCCCCAGCCGATACCGCGAACGATGTTGTGTGGAAGTGAAGTCAACCCAGAGCCTCCAACAATTTCAAGGGGGTTGGCATTGTGGGCGAGTGGCGCTGGCAACGCGATTGAGTCAGTTTCGGTGATGCATCGCGCGACTGGGGCAACACTTTCAACAACCTGACCGGTTATAAGTTTGTCGCCAGTAACCATTGCGTTCAAAAGTCGCACATCCACAGCGGATAAACCACAAGCGACAGCCAATTTATCCATCTGGCTTTCATGTGCATAACACGCCTGAACTACACCGAAGCCACGCATTGCTCCACATGGTGGGTTATTTGTTCGAACTGCGAAACCATCAACAGTTGCGTTGCTGCATTTGTAAGGCCCTTGAATATGCGTAATGCCATTAATCAGCACCGCTGAAGAAGTTGACGCGTATGCGCCGCCGTCGAAAACCATACGAGACTCAATTCGCTGAATAACGCCAGCACGCGTTGCGTGGTGCCGAATCCAAATCTTTGCTGGGTGTCGGTGCACGTGGCCGTAGAAAGATTCTTCGCGACTATATTGCATCTTTATTGGTCGACTCGTATGTAATGCAAGCAGTGCACAGTGCACTTGCAAACTGATATCTTCACGTGCACCAAATGCGCCACCAACACCACCGAGGGTCAATCGAATTTTGTCAAGCGGTAGATTTAGACAAGCCGCAATCTGCTTTTGGTCTTCATGCAACCATTGAGTCGCAACGTACATTTCTACCCCAGCGCCGCCACTGTCGGGTATCGCTAAAGCGGCTTCTAATCCAAGAAAGGCTTGGTCTTGCATACCCATCTCATAAGTACCTTCAACTATCACTTCACCTTGAAGATTTTGATCGCCGGTAACAATTCGTTGGTGGCGAAAAACATTTCCATCCGGATGGATCTGTATAGTTCTCGGAAGTAGAGCGACTTCAGCATCCGTGATCGGTTCAAGAACTTCGTATTCAACTTTTATTGCTGCAAGCGCTCTACGACAAGTTTCTGGATGGTCAGCAGCCACAGCGGCAATTGGCTCGCCAACATAACGCACGATTTCGCTCGCGAATACGGGTTGATCACTTGAAATAAGACCATATGTTTTCTTGCCTGGTACATCTTGATCCGTGATGATCGCTTCAACGCCGGATATTTTGTAGGCCGCCGAAAAATCGATACTGATTATTCGCGCGAACGGATGTGGACTGCGAAGTGTTGCCCCCCACAGCATGTGTTCGGCGTGTAGGTCGGAAGAAAACTCAAATTTACCTGAGACTTTTGCGGCTCCATCAGGGCGAAGTGCGGATGCGCCGAGAACATCGCGTCGCGTAGATATTTTTGTTGCATTGCTCATTATTTAGCCGCTCTACGAGTGGCGACTGCAGTTTGCACCGCTTCGAATATACGACCGTATCCAGTGCATCGACAGATGTTCCCGGAGATCGCCTCTTTAATTTCAATTTCACTAGGGCTCTGGTTGCTGTCAAGCAAATGTTCGATTGCTACGACTAGACCTGGCGTACAAAAACCACACTGAACTCCACCTTCGGTTATAAACGCATCTTGTACCTCGGTAAGTACGCCATCAGACGTAAGACCTTCGATTGTTTTGATCTCTGCATCAATTGCAGTGGCGGCCATAACTAGACACGAACAAACTGCCTGACCATCCATGATTACCGTGCAACTTCCACATTCGCCTTGCTCGCAAGCGCCTTTTGAACCCGGAAGACCGAGCCGCTCACGCAAAACATAAAGCAAACTCTCGCCAACCCAAGCGTCACGCACCTCGTGACTTTTGCCATTGACTTTTAGGTTATAAATCTCAGTATTCGGCATCATTTGGTGTTCGCTCTCAGTAATAGACGACGAGACAATGTTGCAACAGCGTGACGTCGATACGCGGCCGTGCTTCGATGATCGTCAATTGGTTTAGATTCATTAGCGATACGGTCGCCGAACTCTTTTAATAGGTTCGGTGCAATATCAGAAACACTCTTCAAATCTATTTTTGTTGCCAACCATTGTTCTGTCTCACGACAGCGAATAATAGTTGGACCAACCGCACCAAGCGCCACACTTACAGTGCCCAGTTTTCTGTCAATCACTAAGCAACATGAAGCAACTGAAATAACCATCGCATTCCTTACACCGACTTTGGCGTATCCCTGCCAGCCATCAATGATCGGCAATGTGACTGAGACGATCAGTTCACCGGGTTGACGGTCATTGCGTTTAACACCAATCATGAAGTCGTGTATCGAGACATCGCGAGATGTCGCTTCAGTTCGTAAATTAACTTCAGCATTTAGCGCGCTAAGTACAGGTAATGCGTCGCCAGCAGGTGAGCAAGTGCCAAGATTGCCACCGATTGAGCCAGCAGCACGAATTTGTGGAGAACCTACTGTGCGTGCTGCTTGCGCCAAAGCTGGAAACAACTCGGCGATCTCGCCGTGCTCCATTTTTTGATATGGCAAACCTGCGCCAACAATTAATTTTGATCTGTCAGAGCTATGTGCGTAATTGCGGATTTCTTCAACACGTCGCAAAGCAATCACATCTGTTGGTTTCCTGTGGTTGAAATTTATTTCAACCATCAGGTCAGTACCACCTTGAATGATCTGTGCGTTTGGGTTAGCGCTGCTAAATGCCAATGCCTCACGCAATGTCTGCGGAACTGCCACTGTCATGAGACCCCATCCCAATTCGAAAACGCATCTATCATCGCTTTCACATCGCCGAGCGGATACAAAATAGGGCAGGTCGCACCGTTCTTAAGATAATGCGTTACTTGTTGCCGCGCCTCTGATGGGGTTCCGCTCGCGGTGAGCATCTGCACAATCTCATCGGGCACATGTTTTGATGCAGCAATAACCTGCTCATGTGTGGCAGGCCAAGTTAGAACCGAGCCGACTTTGTCAAGAATTGATTGCGGCACGCCCGATGCTTTCATAATGTGCGGTTGTTGCCCGAGATACTGCGTGACCATTTGGCGAGCCATATCGAGTGCGGTCTTTCGGTCTTCGTGCACACTGCAGACGACAAGTTGCGGTCGATCTATTGAATCAACTGATCTACCGACACGATCGGCGCCGATAGCTAATGCTTCCATTGCTTTTTGGTTGTATTCGGGTGAGACCAGATAATTCAGCACAACACCGTCGGCAATTTCACCAGTTAACTCCATCATTTGCATGCCAGTAGCGCCAATATAAATCGGCACGTCTTTGGCTCGACGTTCTTGATAAACGTAATCAAGCTCAACGCCATCAAGATGCACAAACTCTCCATCAAAGGTGACGGTCTCATTGTTTAAAAGTGCGCGCACAGCTGTAACTATTTCGCGCATCGCACGAAGAGGTTTGGCGCGAGAGATGCCAACTTTCTGAGCCAATGGATCCCACCAAGCACCGATTCCTAAAATAACGCGTCCAGGTGCCAAGTCGTCGAGAGTTGAAAATGTTGCCGCAAGGCGAGCGGGGTTGCGACTCCAACAGTCGACGACTCCTGAACCCACTTTCAAGGTTGTCGTTACTGATGCGAACGCCGCCATTGGCACCGTTGCTTCACGAACGAGTCGACTTTCTGCTTGCCAAACTGCCTCGAAGCCTTTTGCTTCTGCATACTTCGAAAACTCCATACCTTCAGAGATCTTGTGTGCGTCTTGTAGATAGAGCGCAACTCGCGCTGATTTCTTATTTGTATCTTGGCTCATTAACTTGCCAACCTTTCATGTAAACGCGTTGCTTGTTCTGCTGCTTTTGCTCTTATTTCATAAATATCAACCTGCGTTGGCAGACCAGATTTTAAAACCTTTACTCCATCAACTTCGACGTCGGTTACCCCGACTCCGGTGGTGAAGGCCGCATGCCACGGGCTGTCAACGTGATCGTAATTAAAAGTAACAATGTCATTTTTCGCTTCAGGAAAAAGTTCATAACTGTTTTCTAACCACGCCCATACAGTTGTTGGCGTTTCAGTGATTTCGAACTCGCGAAGTCGCACATACGCCAATCTTGCCTCTTCAAGCATGTCGGCACCAATACCATCTGTGCCGATTAGAACTTTATTTGTAAGCGTGCTGGGTTTGGCGTATCCGACTGAGTTATTCATATTTGACCTGGGATTATGCACGATATATCCAGAGAGTTTGCGATCAAGATGCACTGCGTGAATCAGAAGCCAGTTGTCTTTGCTTAGATTCTCAAGTCGTGCGCCAGCATGTGAGTCGTCAAGTCCTTCGGCAACATGTATGTGTACACCAGTCTTATGTTTCGCTGCCAAGTCGCTAGCCGCATTTAAAGTTTCATCGCTACAAGTAAAGGCAGCATGAGCTCCGACCATTCCGCGACCGCCCTCAGTTAAAAAACGATCACATTCTGCAAGACCGCGTTTAGCTGCCTGAGTCATTTTTGAAATAGGTGAAACTTTTGAGTGCAAATCGCCGCTGTCATCCCATCGGTCTGTGACGCCATAACAAGCATTGACACGTATGCCGACTGCCTTACAAGCACGAGCAATCGTCGAAAGAGACCCTTCAATACAGTTTGGCGATTCGTGGTGATCAATAATGCATGTGGTGCCATTCATTAACGCTTCTGTAGCCCCAAGCATTGCCGACCAATAAATCATCTCGTCATCAAGCGCCGCATCAAGTCGCCACCAGACCTGTTGTAAAATCTCTAAAAAATTAATTGGCGTTTTCGCAGTTGCGGGCATACCGCGGGCGAGAGTCGAATAGAGATGATGGTGCGCACAGATAAGACCAGCAGTTTGATTGGCCATGTTTCAGTCTTCTTGTTTATCGCGACGCATCGGCAACGTACTACGCCATTGACCGTCAAGTTCGCGTAGCGCTGCTGCGACAGCACCCGCGGTCGGCACAAGTCCAATTTCGCCGACGCCTTTAATGCCATATGGCGAATTAGGTTGCGCCGATTCGATAAGTTTCACTTCAATTTTTGGCACATCTTTTGCTCGCAGAATCCCAAGACTACGAAGCGTCATATTCGTTGGAAACGCCGTGACCGGGTCAGAAGGAAACTCTTCGGTCAGCGCATAACCAAGACCCATATGCACACTGCCTTCGACTTGACCTTCGCAGAGTGTCGGGTTGACAATTCTTCCAACGTCATGCACCGCGACTACTCGCTCAATCTTTTGTGTCTCGCGATCAATTACGACCATCTGAGCGGCATAACTAAATGTTGAATGAATTACTGGATATTCAACTCCAGGTTCACCCATTTTATTTGTCCAGTCGACTCGGTATTCACCGACGTGGTCAACACCTTTAGCAAAGTTGGCGGCACGGGCAACATCGCACGCATCTTTGACCGAGCCAGCACCCATCAGAGTTCCACGGGATCCAGTGGTTTGGCCGAAGCCGAGTTCACGTGTCGTATCAACGATCACATCAATCAGCGAAGCATCGATACCAAGTTCGTGCACAACCACTTGTGCGGCGACAGTATTGATTCCCTGACCCATTTCTGTCCAGCCATGGCGAACTTCAACGCGACCATTATCTTTAAAATGCACCACGGCTTTTGAGATTTCTTTGAAGCCGTTACCAAGACCACTATTTTTGAGTCCAAGACCAAGACCGACTGCTTTTCCGGCCAAAATTGCCGCATCATATTGCGGCTTGATTTCATTCAAACATAATTCAGCGCCAAGACAACCGTCATCCATGATCTGGCCAGGGCCCCAGACCATCCCAGGTTTAATTACATTTCTCGAGCGGATCTCCCAGCCTGTTATGCCAACTTTCTCGGCAAGTCTGTCGAGCACGCCTTCCATTGCGAATTGCGCTTGATTAGCGCCAAAACCTCGAAACGCTCCACAGACTGGGTTGTTGGTGCGAGCGGCGATCGCTTCAACATCTATGTTGGCGACTTGATAAGGGCCACTGGCGTGACCGGCCATTCGTTCAAGAACCTTCATTCCAACACTGGCATATGCACCAGAGTCACCAATTGCTCGAACTCGCAATGCAGTAAGTTTGCCATTCTTGTCGCAAGCCAATTCGTAATCCATTTCAATTGGATGGCGCTTGGCATGCATCAAAAAACTTTCTTCACGAGTCAAAGTGCATTTAACAGGAAGATCCAAAAGCCACGCAGCCAACGAAGCGTGGGCTTGATTACTCATATCTTCTTTGCCGCCGAATGCTCCGCCATTTGTAACGAGTGTGACTGTTATCTGACTATTATCAATTGCAAGCATGCGAGCGATGTCGTTGCGGTCATCCCAAACTCCCTGCCCGCCCGAATAAACATGCAGTCGTTTACTTCCGCTTGAAAAATCCGGTACAGCCAAAGTGCTTTCGGGTTCAAGGAAGGCGTGTTCTATTCGTTGTGTATTAAATGTTTCTTGAACTACAAAATCACTTGAAGCAATCGCTGTGTCGCAATCTCCACGTTTGTACATCGACTTACTAAGGATGTTGGTTTCGGTTTTCCAAACTGCAAGATCATTTGTCTCGATCGCTTTGCGAGCATCAGTGATGGGCGATAGCGGGTTATATGTAACTTTGACGGCTGCAGTTGCATTTCGAGAGTTCATTCTTGAGTCAGCTACAACTATTGCTAAAACATCACCCGCGTATGAGGTTCTTCCACCTACCGGAATCATCACTGGCCAATCTTTGTAGATAATCCCCATCATCAACTCACCGGGAATATCCGCAGCAGTGAAAACAGCTTTGACGCCTGGCTTCTCTAATGCAGCACTTACGTCTATTCCGAGCACATCTGCTCTTGCATGCTCGGTAAAAACCAATGCGGCGTGCAGCATACCGTTGACGCGCATGTCATCGATATACCCGCGATCGCCGAGTGCAAGCGCTTCGGCTTCAAGTTTCATAACGCGCACACCCAAACCGCCAGTTGTAATCATCTCTCGTGTCTGTGATTTAGCAACAGTTTCAATTGCATCAAGAATTTTGACGTATCCAGTACATCGACACAAGTGCGCACCAAGATGTCGTGCCATATCTTCTCGTTTTAAGTCAGCACCCTTTTTGTCGATTTGCGCTTTAGCCCGAACGACAATACCCGGAATACAAAATCCACATTGCAAACCACCACAGGCTGCAAAAGCATTCGCAAAGGCGTCGCGCTCAGTCTGACTTACACCTTCAAGCGTTGTGATCTGAGCGCCTGCAACTTTTTCAAGAGACTGTTGACAACTGACGATTGCTTTACCGTCAACGAGAACGGTGCAACAACCACATTGTCCTGTCGGTGAGCAACCATCTTTCGGAGATGTGATGTCTAGTTCTTCGCGAAGTGCCGCCAACAAGTGCGGATGATCATTACGAACTGTGACGGCAATCCCGTTAACGGTGAGCGCAATACGCTCGTCAGAATGTTCGCTCGTAGATTTCGCTGTGAGGTGACTTGTCACGTCTTAACCATAGCCCTATTGGGGTTCAGGTTTACATTATGTAAAGATTGCCCCTCGTTGACTAGTTATGCGCCCATAAACCTCAGGTCGGCGGTAACGGTCAAAGTTGAACAGAGTGTTCTTGTAGTTGTAGCACCAGTCGAGATCACAGGTTGCCGTGACAACCTCATCGCCACTAGTCGAGGTCTTTGCTAGCAGCTCGCCAGACGGCGCGATGATGCTTGAATCAGCCAAACTGTCAACACCTTCTTCAACACCACCTTTAGCTACGCCAACTACAAATGTGCCATTTTGATAAGCACCACTTTGCATAACTAAAGCATTGTGAAAACCTTGCAGTGGATCTTGAGTCGGGTCAGGGATGTATTGCAGCGGCGTGTTGTATCCACAGAGAATCATTTCGACTCCTTGTAAACCCATAACGCGGTAGCTTTCTGGCCAACGACGATCGTTACAGATCATCATTCCGATGCGACCACCAAATGCTGGCCATACTCCGAAACCTTCATCGCTGGGTTTGAAGTAGTAACGCTCTGCGTGTTGAAAAGGACGATCAGGTTCATGGGTTTCATGACCCGGTATGTGAACTTTTCGATATTTGGCAACAACGTCTCCATTGCGCTCAACCAATACTTGCGTATTGAAGCGTTCGCCGTTTTGAGTTAGCTCTGCGTAACCCAAACAGAATCCGACACCAAGACTCTTTGCCTCATCAAACAAAGGCTGAGTGATCGGCGAAGGCATCTGAGTCTCGTACCAGTGATCTGCTTGTGAAATATCATCAACAAACCATCGTGGGAAAAAAGTAGTAAGTGCTAACTCAGGAAACACAACCAACTCAGCCTTCTGCGAATGTGCATTTCGAAGTAATTCAATCAAACGCGTTACAACAGATTGCCGATCATCCGCGCGCTGAATTGGTCCGAGTTGTGCGGCCGCAACTTTCAGTAGACGAGTCATACAGTTTTTGTATTTTAGTTCGTAGTTTCAAGAGTGGTTAATGAAAGCATCGTGTGCAGCAAAATATTTGCGCCAGCAATAAGATCAACTGTCGCAGTGAACTCAGCCGGGTTATGACTAATTCCTTTGACACTTGGCACGAAAATCATTCCAGAAGGGCAAACTCGCGCCAGCATCTGAGCATCATGACCCGCGCCTGACGGCATTCGTTGAACAGAGTTACCTTGATCTTTGGCGATCTTTTCAACACAAGCAATAACGCGATCGTCAAACACGACAGGTTCAAATCTTGCTAGTTCTCGAGTAGTGATCTTTACGCCTTCAGCTGAAGCGACAACTTGCAAATATTCAGCGATCTTTGATTCGGCAAATTTCAACAGTTCCTCATCTGTATTGCGCACATCAAGGGTGATTGTTGCTTTGGCCGCGACAACATTTGTCAGATTCGGATGTATATCAACTTTTCCGACGGTGCAGACTTGATCACCGCCCATTTCTTTAGCAAGTTGACGAAGAAACACTGTTATCTCGGCAGCCACTAAGGCCGGGTCATGTCGCAAAGACATTGGCGTTGTACCAGCGTGATTTGATTGACCCATGATCGTGACTTCTTGCCACGAAATACCTTGCACGCTTGTCACGGCACCAATTCGCACACCGTTGGCCTCAAGCATTGGACCTTGTTCAATGTGCAATTCAACAAATGCATGCGGTACGGGGCCTGGGCAAGGTGCAACACCCGAATAACCGATTCTTACAAGTTCATCGCCAAGCTTTGCGCCATCAATTGCAATCACATCAAGAGCCTCTTCGAGGGGCATACCACCGACATAGACGAGAGACCCAAGCATGTCTGGGGCGAACCTTGCACCTTCTTCATCAGTGAAAATTCCGACTGCAAGAGGTCGCGTCGGAGAAACGCCTGCTTGCTGACAAGTCTCAATTACTTCCAAAGCCGCGAGCACACCATAACAACCGTCAAATCTTCCGCCAGTTCGAACTGTGTCAATATGCGAACCAGACATCACCGGGGCGCCTATGCCGACATTCCAGATACCAATAATGTTTCCTACTGCATCTATCGAAATCTCAAGATTGCATTCACGCATCCAATCAACGAGAAGATTGCGGCCGTGCATATCTTCGTCCGTGAGCGCCAATCGACAATTTCCTCCGCCTTCAATCGGAGATATTTCAGCTAGGGCGTTTATCCGCGACATCAAGCGATCGCTATTAATACTCAGTTCACAATTTTGAATACTGAAGTCACCGATAGCCACTTACAGATTTTACACCCATATTTGACATGATGGTTAGATGATCAATCGAAATCATTTAGGCAAAATGCTTGAGACCGAAGAACTTCTCTTTGAAGAACTTCACCCAAAATCAAAGATTGCATCTCTGTCAAATATCAAATCACTGGTGGGCGGGGTGCCGATGCCATGGATGACTCGTTTGCCTGGCTCGTTTCCTATCCATGTTCGCCAAGCTCATGGCGCAATGTTTACAGATATCGACGATATTGACTACATTGATTTTTGTCTTGGCGACACTGGCTCAATGATCGGTCACGGAGTCAAAGAAATCACCGAAGCAATTTCAGCGCAAATGAACAAAGGTGCAACAACGATGTTGCCGACGCAAGATGCGACATGGGTAGGTGAAGAACTCACGCGACGATTTGGTTTATCGAAATGGCAGTTCGCAGTTAGCGCAACAGATGCCAACCGATTTGTGTTGAGAATCGCGAGACATTTGACTAACCGACCTAAAATTTTGGTACATGATTGGTGTTACCACGGCACGGTAGATGAAACGCTAGTTATTGCCGACGAACACGGCAAGACCGTATCGCGACCAGGTGCAATCGGTCCACAAATCGATCCCGCATTGACAACACGAGTTGTGCCCTATAACGATCTTGAAGCACTCGAGCTACAACTCGCACACCGTGATGTCGCGTGCATGTTGATTGAACCCGCGCTTACCAATATCGGTATTGTGCTGCCAGCACCTGGATACCTCGAAGGTGTCCGACAGCTAACACAGAAATACGGCACGCTATTAATCGTCGATGAGACTCATACGATTTGTGCTGGTGCCGGTGGTTGCACAGAACTTTGGAATCTAAAGCCAGATATTTTGGTGATCGGTAAAAGTATCGGAGGCGGGTTTCCCGTTGCCGCCTATGGGCTTTCAGAAAAACTTGCAGCACAGTTAAGTTCAAAAATCACAGAACACGATGTTGACGTCTCTGGGATCGGAGGAACTCTCGCAGGAAGTGCATTAGCGATGGCAGCAATCAAAGTTACTTTGACGAACTGCCTGTTACCCGAACAGTTTGAGCAAACGTGTTCGTTGGCCACACGGTGGGCAAGTGGTGTGAAGAAGTCATTCACAGAACACAGTCTTGACTGGAGTGTTCAGCAACTCGGTTGTCGCGCTGAGTATTGGTTTTGTGCACCGCCCGCAAATGGGGCACAGGCGGCTGCCGCATCTGACCCACAACTAGAAAGTTTTATGCATCTTTGGGCGGTGAATCGAGGAGTTTTATTGACGCCGTTTCACAATATGGCCTTGATGTCGCCATTTCATACAACTGAAGATGTTGACAAGCACACACAAGTCTTCAACGATGCATTGGATACATTGACTAACTAGAAATCATGACAATTCAACAATTTGTATTCATCGCGTTGATTGTGTTGGGTGCGTCAATTATTCAAGCCTTATTCGGTTTTGGTTTTGGTTTGATATCGGTTCCGTTGATGATATTTTTTGTTGATCTACCGACTGCGGTCGTGACTGCAACGGCGGTGTCTACTGTAAGTTGTGCGATTCAATGGTGGGAGTCGCGCGCAGTTCAAGCCCGTGAGATGTCTCAACGACTTGTCTGCTCATCAATTATCGGCATGCCATTTGGTTTGTGGCTTCTACTGAATCTTGACGCTCGATTGATGAAGGGCATTCTTGGCATCGTCGTCTTGTTCGGTGTTTTCTTGAGCATTAAAGGATTTGATTTACAGCGACTGCCAAAGACTTTCGACTACACAATGGGAGTTGTCGCGGGTGTCTTGTCGACGGCGACCTCAACGAATGGGCCACCGCTTGTATTCTTGCTTCACGCGCGACACTTTGAACCGCAAGATTTTCGCGCCGTATTAAACCGAGTATTTACCTTTTTAAATTTCTTTACTTTGGTAATCTTCACTTTGGCAGGCAAGATGACAGGCGAAGCGTTACAACTCGCATTGTTATCAATTCCTGTCATGGGAACGGGTGTTTTCATTGGAACACGTTTGCGAACTCGGATAAACCCAGACCATTTTAGAAACCTGGTGATTGGTTTGCTGACACTGAGTG
>JBILAG010000027.1:0-22658 GCA_044354345.1 Ilumatobacteraceae bacterium
GTTTGGCAACAAATGCTTCTTTGAGCGACGCATTTCGAGAAACTGTTGCAAAGTTTGATGGGTCAGTCGCGATCGCAGTCGCCAGTGCCTCTGAACCTGACAAGCTTTTGCTCGCGCTACATGGCAGCGGGCAGGGACTCAGCATTGGACTTGCTGAAGATCGTTTCATTGTTGCCAGCGAACCATATGGCGTTGTCGAAGAGACGCTCAAATATGTGCGCATGGACGGCGAAGCACTGGGTGACCCTGATAATCCGTCAAGTCGTGGACAAGTCGCGACATTGTCGATTACCAATGCTGGAGAACTGAGTGGAATTGTTTTGCAGTCTTATGACGGCAGCAAAATTACGCTCGGTGAAAGTGATATTCATACAGCTGAAATTACAACCCGCGATATAAATCGTGGCGAACACAAACACTTTTTATCAAAAGAAATCGCTGAAGCACCGCAGAGTTTTCGAAAAACTTTGCGTGGCAGAATCGTCGAAAAAAACGGATTGTTAGTTGCCGAACTTGGCGAAGCAGTTCTGCCGAAATTCGTGCGTGACCGTCTTGCATCTGGGGCGATCACAAAAGTTCGCGTAATAGGTCAAGGCACTGCAGCTATTGCTGGTCAGGCGCTGGCGCGCCTTCTTAAACAACTTGTCGACATTCACTTAAACATCGAGGCGTTACCCGCTAGTGAACTTTCTGGTTTTGAGTTAGCTCTCGACATGAGTGACACTTTGGTGGTCGCGATAAGTCAAAGTGGCACGACTACCGACACGAATCGCACAGTAGATCTCGCTCGCGCCCGTGGTGCAAGTGTTTTGGCAATCGTCAATCGTCGTGGCACCGAACTTTCAGTTAAGGCTGATGGCGTTATGTACACATCTGATGGTCGCGATGTTGAGATGAGCGTTGCCAGCACCAAAGCTTTTTATTCGCAAGTTGCAGCAGGCGCTTTGTATGCGTGTGCGTTATCGAGTGCCGCGGGCAAGTCAAGCGACAGGGCTCGACACGAGTTGCTTGCTGGTTTACGCACGATTCCAGATGCGTTAGTTGAAGTTCTTGAAACACGTCCTGCAATTGCTGCCGCTGCCAAACAGTTTGCGTCTGCGCGTCGTTACTGGACAGTCGTAGGTAATGGGATGAATACGATTGCAGCGCAAGAGATTCGCATCAAATTATCCGAACTTTGTTACAAATCTATTTCAAGCGATACGACTGAAGATAAAAAGCACATTGATCTTTCATGTGAACCATTAATTTTTGTTTGCGCGACCGGGCTACTTGAAGGCACGGCATCAGATGTTGCCAAAGAGATCGCGATTTATCGTGCTCACAAAGCGCTGCCGATTGTTGTTGCTACTGCTGGTCAAAATCGATTTGATGCAGCCGCAGCAGTTTTGCTCGTGCCTAATGTCGAAACAAGCCTGTCATTTATTTTGAGTGTGATGGTCGGACACTTATTTGGCTATGAAGCAGCGCTATCAATTGATGCACTTGCCCGCCCATTGCGTGAAGCGCGCGAGGTAATAGAGCATGCTGTTGAAAGAGGCGGCGATGCAAATGAATTGCTTTCAAAGATTCGAGCCTTGTTGCCTGTACCGGCAACTCGGTTTACTGACGCGCTATCAACTGGTAGCTACGACGGCAATCTTGAAGCCAGCACTGCAGTGCGAATCGTGACGATGTTGCGCGACACTCTCTCGAGTGATCCGGTTCAGGCATATCAGCAAACGTCTGGCAAGATTGCCTCACCAGAACTGTTGTTAGATGATCTAACAAGTGCTCTAACTCGTGGTGTTGACGAATTAACTCGTCCAGTAGACGCTATTAAACATCAAGCCAAAACTGTGACTGTTGGTATTTCGCGTAGTGACGAAGGTTTGTTTGACCGACCGTTGGTTAAAGCCCTATTCGAAGCTGGCGTTGCCCGCGAACGACTTTCATATCGTGTATTAAAAATCGTCGCCGATCTTGACGCCGCCGTAAGTTCAGTGACCGGCTTTACTCGGTACGGCATAGAAGGTGATGTGACGGGCACGACGGGCAAGATCACAATTGTCGATCGCGGCGGAATGTCAAAAAATCTTTCTTCACGCGTTGACCGCAACGCGCAACTAGTTGGCACCAAGCGTCGAGTTGCGAGCGAACAAGAAGTTCTCGTTGCTCGTGGTCGCAGTGATAATCGCACCGTGATAATGGTTCCTGAAACAAAAGGTGGAGAAACTACCGGTATCACTCTGTTGCATGTGATGTTTCATGATCGACTCGCCGCCACTGCGATGCGCGCGGTACTGCAAGGGTATGACCACCGGTATGACCGCCTCGTTGACTGGGTAACAGAAACTGAAGGCTCATTTAGAGAAGATCGCCTAGCTGAAGTGCCAGTGGCTGATTTGTTAATTTTACCAATCAGCGAGATGGCTGATCATTGGCGTTCGCAGTAGAAAGTTATTACAGATGATCGGCTTGGGTATTGACGCAGTCAGCGTGCCGCGATTTCGTGACGCGCTAGAGCGCACACCAACATTAAAGACGCGAGTTTTTACCGCTCAAGAACTTGACTCTCTTGCGACTCGCAAAGACTTGGCCCCAGGTTTGGCGGCACGATTTGCAGTTCGCGAAGCAACAATGAAAGCACTTGGCGTAGGACTAGGCGCTTTTGATTTGCAAGATGTTTCAATTCGTAGTCGCGCTTCTGGTGCTCCTGAATTGATCGTCACAGGTCGAGCGGCAGAAATCGCTAGCCAACAAGGTGTTACTTCTTGGCATGTTTCGCTATCGCACACTCACGACATGGCGGTAGCTGTTGTCGCTAGTCACTGAGTTCAAAGGCGTTTAGAAGTGAGCGCAACCGATCGTTGGGCTTGGGCCGAAATTGATCTATTGGCTTTGAGCGAGAATGTCAAAGCTCTCGTAAAACAAGCAGGTCGTGCAGAACTTTGGGCAACAGTTAAAGCAAATGGATATGGACATGGCGCTGTTGAAGTTGCGCGAACAGCACTGGAATCAGGTGCCAGCGGACTCTGCGTGGCGCTTGCCGACGAAGCTCATGAGTTACGCCAAGCAAAAATTGCTGCACCGATACTTATTGTTAGTGAGCAACCAGAAACCCAACACGAGCAAATGTTGCGTGATGAAGTCGCTGCAACTCTTTATAACGAAGTGACTATTTCAAGTTATGCCGCCGAGGCTGCGCGACTTGGTGTAATCGGTCGAGTTCATTTGAAGGTTGATACTGGTATGCATCGTGTTGGCGTACCAATCAAAGATGCGCTGATTAGAGCCAAGCAAATTAATAGCTTCAAGTCGCTAAGTCTTGAGGGTGTCTATACGCATTTCGCTGCTGCTGATTTGCCAGAACATTCTGCGACGGATTCGCAAAGGCAAAAATTTGCTGAAGTCATTAAGTTGTTAGAACAAAACTCGTTGCGACCTAAATATGTTCACGTAGCTAATTCATCTGCGGCGATTCGTGAGATCGATAGTGGTTCAGATACGGGTATCGGTATAGCGCGAATCGGTATTGCGATATACGGCATTGCGCCAAGTATTGAACTCGAATCGCATGCAGCAAAACTCAAACCGGTGATGTCGGTTCGTGCGCGTGTCTCTCACGTGCAGCATCTCAAGGCCGGTGAAGGTATCTCATATGGTCTGCGTAGCAAACTTGAATGCGACTCATCTATTGCGACTTTGCCAATTGGTTATGCCGATGGCATACCCCGACGACTTTGGTCTGTTGGCGGCGAAGTATTAATTGGTGGAAAGCGGTGCCCGATTATCGGTGTCGTAACTATGGATCAACTGATGGTTAATTGTGCTGATGCACAAATCAATATCGGCGACGAGGCAGTTTTGCTCGGTACACAAGGCACTGAAACAATTACTGCCAATGAAATTGCAACACGGCTTGAGACGATTGGCTACGAAATTGTCTGCGGCATAAGTTCTCGAATCCCGCGACGCTATATCGACGCGAAGTAATAATCAGTGAAATTAACGATTAAGACTCTGCAAGACACTGCATGTATTGCAGAAGTAATTGCTTCGCATTCGCGTCCGCGCGACATGATTTTGCTTGCCGGCGAAATGGGGGCGGGTAAAACAACTTTCACGCAGAGTTTTGGCCGAGCACTCGGTATAGATGAACCGATTACTTCACCGACTTTCAATTTGTTGCACAACTATGGCACTGGACGCATGTCGTTACATCATGCTGATTTGTATCGCCTCGAACGCACAGGCGAGTTGGCTGACCTCGGACTTGACGAATTGCAAGACAGTGGGGGCATAGTGATTGTTGAATGGGGCGACATTGTCGGTGAAGATCTTGGCGACGCATTGATTATTCAAATTTCACATTCGACTGATGTTGATGCACTTGAATCGAGAACAATAGAAATTGATTTACGGGGTTCACAATGGGCGAGTCGTTGGCAAAAGTTGACTGATGAGCTTGTAGCGAAACTAAACAATTCTGTGCGAGGCTGAACCTAATGATTGTTCTGGCAATTGATACTTCGACTGATGCTGTGAGTGTGGCAGTCAGCAATTCGAAACAATTATTGGCTAGCAGTCACGTGCTTAGCGATCGCCGCCACGCAGAACAACTTGCGCCGATTATCAAAAATGTCTGTGAGCAAGCAGATATTTCAATGCGTGAAATTGATGTTGTTGGTGTTGACATTGGTCCGGGTTTGTTTACCGGTATGAGAGTCGGCATTGCTTCCGCTAAAACAATTGCACAGGTTTTGGATGTTCCAATCATTGGTATCTCAAGTTTGGATATCTTGGCACGATCAGTCGCCACGACCGACCGAGTCGTATTGGCAACAATTGACGCACGTCGGGGTGAGCTTTATTGGGCGATGTATCGCAACGATGTTGGCTCGAGCATTGAAGTTAAACCACCAGTTGTTGGCAAGGTCAGCGATTGCGTGGCAGATGTTGTTGATCGTGGTCAAGCAACATTGATTGTTGGCAATGGTGCGTTGCGTCATCGCTCATCAATTTCTGAATCGCTAGAAGTAACCGGGCTCTTGATCGAGTGGGCTAGCGACCAATTAGCTCAACCGAGCGCAGGTGTTTTGGCAGTAATCGTTGCTGAGCTTGCGTTGCATGAACAGTGGCAAACAGTAGCCGAACTACAAGCGCTTTATTTGCGTGCACCTGATGCCGAAATTAATTGGCAAACGCGGGTCAATTTATGAGCATTTTGGATCGTTTTATACGCACGAAAACTGGCGACAAAATTGAGAATACAGATCCACCTGCGTTGGTGATTACACCAATGCGGCGAGCACATATTCGCAGCATCATGCCAATTGAACAGCAGGTTTATCCACGACCATGGACCGCACAAGTTTTTGTTGAAGAACTTGACCAAGTGCGAGCAGGTAAGCGTCACTATCTCGTTGGCACGATCGCCAACGAAATTGTTGGTTACGGCGGCTTGCTATATGTCGAGCAAGATGCTCACGTTACTAATGTTGCGGTTCATCCAATGTGGCGAAGTCGCGGAATCGCCACCGAGTTATTGCTTGACCTCTCGTGGGAGGCGCATCGTCGGGGATGCAACGCAATGACGCTTGAGGTGAGACACACAAATATGTCTGCACAAAAACTTTACGAGCGCTTTGGGTTCGTGCCGGTTGGCGTGCGTAAAAAATATTACGAAAATCGCGATGATGCAATTGTGATGTGGTGTGCCGATGTGCAACAGCAAGAATTCTCAACTCGGCTGCAACAAATTGAGAGAAGCCGAATATGAGTTCAATAATTAATGATTTGACGATCGATAGTTCAACCGTTGTGCTCGGGATCGAAACAAGTTGTGACGAAACTGCTGCAGCAATTGTGATGGGTGGCAATGATGTGCTGTCTTCTGTCGTGGCATCGCAATTAGAGATACACGCTCGTTTTGGTGGTGTGGTGCCTGAGATTGCAAGTCGCGCACATCTTGAAGCAATCACGCCAGTGATTAGTCAAGCAATGCAAAAATCTGGCTTAAGTTTTGATCGTGTTGATACTGTTGCGGCCACAGTTGGGCCCGGCTTAATTGGCGCATTATTAGTCGGTGTTTCTGCAGCGAAATCTCTGGCGGTTGTTTTAGACGTGCCAT
Organism: Ilumatobacteraceae bacterium; assembly: GCA_044354345.1. Taxonomy (GTDB): domain Bacteria; phylum Actinomycetota; class Acidimicrobiia; order Acidimicrobiales; family Ilumatobacteraceae; genus BACL27. The sequence continues at coordinate 6,113 of JBILAG010000027.1, forward strand.
TCGTTGGCGTCAACCATCTTGAAGCGCATCTCTATGCAGCGATGTTGGATGATCCCAATGTTGAGTTTCCGATGCTCGTGCTGCTTGTTTCTGGCGGAAACACTTTGTTAGTAGAAGTCCGCGAGCATGGCGTTTATAAAATAGTTGGGCAAACTCGAGATGATGCCGCTGGTGAAGCATTCGACAAAGTTGCACGGTTTCTTGATTTGGGTTATCCAGGTGGGCCAGCAATTGATGCGTTGGCTAAAACTGGCGATGGCAGGGCGATTGATTTTCCGCGGGCGATGATCAACGATGGGTTAGACGTTTCGTTTAGTGGATTAAAAACAGCGGTGATTAATCATGTTCGAAAATATCCTGATTCAAAAACCAATGACATCGCTGCTTCATTTCAAAGTGCTGTTGTAGATGTGTTGGTTGCAAAAACTTTGCGAGCGGCTGAGAACCTTGGTGCTCGAACAGTGGCAATCGGTGGTGGAGTCGCAGCCAATTCACAGTTGCGCAACGAGATTTCAGTGGCGTGTGCGCGCAAAGATTTTCATGTGGTGTTACCGTCATTAGCGATGTGTACAGACAATGCGGCGATGATCGCATCTGCTGGTTGGCATCGATTGCGCCTGACAGGGGCAACATCGCTCGACTCTGGTGCGTATCCAAATCTTGGTTTAACGGTGGCTCAACGGTGAAACAAACTATGACTACTAAGCCACTGAAACTCGGCGACCGAATTATTTGGCCTCCGGTCGTTCTTGCACCGATGGCTGGCGTAACTAATCAACCATTTCGAACACTTTGTCGCGAGTTTGGTCCAGGTCTCGTATATGTCAACGAAATGATTATGGCCGCTGCGCTTGTCTATAAAAATCCAAAGACTGAAGCGATGATTGCCTTTGGGCCCGACGAGTCATTTCGCAGTTTGCAACTTTACGGTAGTGACCCAGCGATTATGGCGACTGCAATTACACAACTTGGTCGTCGTAATGCGGTTGATCACATTGACTTGAATTTTGGTTGCCCAGCGCCAAAAGTGACACGTCGTGGTGGTGGAGCAGCGGTACCACTCAAGAAAAACTTATTGCGTGAAATTGTCACTACGGCTGTTAAGACGGCTGCCGCATTTGGCATACCGGTCACGTGCAAATTTCGAATGGGACTCAATGACGATCTGATGACCTTTATTCACACTGGTTTGATTTGTCAAGATGCTGGTGTGTCGGCAGTTGCGTTGCACGCCCGAACTGCACAGCAACACTATGCACCTTTTGCAAGATGGGAAGCGATTACTGAACTAAAAAATGCAGTGACTGACATACCAGTGCTTGGCAATGGCGATATTTGGGAAGCCAACGATGCACGCGAAATGATGCGCGTGACAAAATGCGACGGCGTTGTGATCGGTCGTGGATGTCTTGGTAAGCCGTGGTTGTTTCGTGACATGGTGGCAATGTTTAATGGCGAGCCGATACCAGCTACACCGAAACTTGGCTGGGTGCTTGATGTGATGTTGCGTCATGCAATTGCGCTTGAGGCGCACTTTCCGCCTGGACGCGGTATTCGCGAATTTCGCAAACATGCAGGGTGGTATCTGACTGGATATCCAGTTGGCGGTGAATTGCGTAAGCGATTCAGCGAGGCATCAAGCATTGCCGAGTTGCGTGAACTGAGTGCTTTATGTGACCAAACTGTGAGCATTGTTGAAGGCGGTGAGCGTTTCGTGCGCGGTCATAGCAGTGGCCCAATGAATATTGTCTTACCACAAGGATTTTTAGAAAATCTAGATGATCTTGTTGCGCCCGATGATGCGACATTGACGCACATGAGCGGCGGCTAACGAGTTCGTGATGGCTAGTAAAATTATTTTGGCGTCGCGTTCACCGCGTCGAAAAGATATTTTAGAAAAACTGAACTTTAGTTTTGTAATTGACCCACCAGATATTGATGAGTCACCATTTAAAAACGAATCGCCGATTATTTATGTACAGCGAATTTCGGCAGCGAAAGCAGATTTAGTTGCTCAGCGACATGACCAGCAATGCATCGTGATTGCCGCCGACACAACTGTTGAACTCAATGGCGAGATTTTTGGTCAACCGCGTGATTCAGACGAGGCTCGGTCAATGATCCAAAAATTATCGAGTAGAACCCACAAAGTACACACTGCAATTAGCGTTCGATACAGCCAAAAAGTCGCAAACTCCGTTGATACGGCAAGCGTGACGATGCGCGAAGTATCGAGCGAATTGCTTGAGTGGTACATCGGTACCGACGAATCGATCGGTAAGGCAGGCGCGTATGCCGTGCAAGGGCATGGGGCGGCGTTAGTGGCAAATGTGATTGGCGAAATTTACACTGTGATCGGTCTGCCAGTTGGGCTTTTATTGGGCATGTTGGGCAACCTAGGAATAGACCCCAAAACTCTTTAATTTAGCGAAACGGTGTTACTGGTTGGAAAAATAGCCCTTTGTCAATAGCATTGGCACTCGCACTGTTCGAGTGCTAATCGAAAATTCACGTCAAACACCAACGAAACAACCAAAGAAAACAAGGAAACCCACATGAACCTAAAGCCACTTGATGACCGCATTGTGGTCAAGCCAAACGAAGCCGAGAAGACCACTGCGTCGGGCCTCGTAATCCCAGACACTGCAAAAGAGAAGCCACAAGAGGGCACTGTTGTTGCTGTCGGACCAGGTCGCTGGAGCGATGAGACTGGCAAGCACACGCCACTCGATATCAAAGTTGGCGATGTTGTTCTTTATTCAAAGTACGGCGGCACAGAGATCACTCACAAGGGCGATGACCTTTTGATTCTTACGAGTCGCGATGTTCTCGCGATCGTGACCAAATAATTAACCACTACTTCTACTTCGTACAGGGACACATACAACATGGCAAAGATTCTTAAATTCAATGAAGAAGCACGTCGCGCACTTGAAGCCGGTGTAAACAAATTGGCCGATGCGGTCAAAGTTACGCTTGGACCAAAAGGTCGCAACGTTGTACTTGACAAAAAGTTTGGCGCTCCGACGATCACCAATGACGGTGTGTCGGTGGCTAAGGAAGTTGAACTTGAAGACCCATTCGAAAACATGGGCGCGCAGCTTGTAAAAGAAGTTGCAACAAAGACCAACGACGTTGCTGGTGACGGAACGACAACGGCGACAGTTCTTGCACAAGCCATGGTTACTCACGGCATGCGCAACGTAGCTGCTGGCGCAAACCCGATGGCACTCAAGCGTGGAATCGAAAAAGCAGTTGCTGCAGTTGTTGAGTCGATTAAGAGTCAATCAAAAGAAGTTGATGACAAGAGCGATATCGCAAGCGTTGCAACGATTTCTGCTGGTGATGCTTCGATCGGCAAAGTTATTGCCGATGCAATCGACAAGGTTGGCAAAGATGGTGTTGTAACCGTTGAAGAATCAAATACTTTTGGTATTGAACTTGATTTCACAGAAGGTATGCAGTTTGACAAAGGCTACTTGTCACCATATTTCGTGACAGACCAAGATCGTCAAGAAGCAGTACTTGAAGATGCGTACATCTTGTTCTATTCGTCAAAGATCGCCACAGTTCAAGCGATGCTCCCAGTTCTTGAGAGCGTTATGAAGACTGGTAAGCAGCTTGTAATCATCGCCGAAGATGTTGAAGGCGAAGCGCTCGCAACTTTGGTCGTCAACAAGATTCGTGGCACATTCAATTCGACAGCGGTCAAGGCTCCTGGCTTTGGCGATCGTCGCAAGGCAATGTTGCAAGACATGGCAGTTCTCACTGGTGGACAAGTAATCAGCGAAGAAGTTGGCTTGAAGCTTGAAAACGTAACTCTTGATTTGCTCGGCCGTGCCAAGCGCATCATCATCACCAAAGAGACGACGACAATCGTCGACGGTGCTGGCGACAAGAACGAAGTTAAGGGTCGCATCAGTCAGATTAAGACTGAGATTGACAACACCGATTCTGACTGGGATCGCGAGAAGCTTCAAGAGCGTCTTGCAAAACTTGCTGGTGGTGTTGCTGTTATCAAAGTTGGTGCTGCAACTGAAGTTGAACTCAAAGAGAAAAAGCACCGTATTGAAGATGCAGTGTCTGCAACTCGCGCCGCGATCGAAGAGGGCGTTGTTGCCGGTGGCGGAACCGCACTTGTGCGAAGCCGTGAGAGCGTGCTCAAGGTGATCAAGGGTCTTGAAGGTGACGAGGCAACCGGCGCACGAAGCGTTTACGATTCGCTTACCGCACCTGCTCGAGCAATTGCCGACAACGCTGGTATTGAAGGCGCAGTCGCAGTTCAACAAGTTGAGGCAGCCAAGGGCAACATTGGCCTCAATGCCGCAACTGGTGAATATGTCGACCTTGTTAAGGCCGGCATCATCGACCCAGCCAAAGTGACTCGTGCAGCGTTGCAAAACGCAGCGTCAATCGCAGCTCTTGTGATCACAATCGAGTGTCTCGTTGCAGATAAGCCTGAAAAGCCAGGCGCAGCCCCAGGCGGCGGCGGTGGAATGCCAGGCGGCGGAATGGGGATGATGTAACCCATCACTTCTTTGAAAAGAGGTTTTTGGTTACATCGGTTTTAAGTGGATTTACTTTTATCTACTTAGTCTCGAAAGCAAAGTATTAAAGTGGGCGTTCGGTTATGAATCGTCGCGTGCTCAAAAAGAAGTTTTATCAAGAAGTAATTCGCAACGTGCACGGTGTGCGAAATTCAAGGGTCCGCATCGCGCTTCGATTCATTTCACTTTGTTTTAAGGCTCTTGGCGGCGCACTACTAACACTTGTACTCGCGCCGATCAGTCTCTTTCGCCCGATTGAAATCTGGCAAATGAACACCCGACTTTCAAAGATTTCTTTTTTCATTGAGAGTCTTGAAACTGGATTGCGCGACTTGCAATCTCGAAATCTAGATGGACGGGTCTGGATCATTGCTCTGTATCCAATTAATTATCCGAACAGGCAACTTACAAAAATGTATCGGCGACACATGTCGATACTTGGAAAGAGACAACGCTGGCTAGCTGAATCAGCCCGATTTGTTTGGCCGATCTTTAGAGTTGTGAAAAAGAGTGTTATAGATCGGTCACAAAGTAAGTACACACTTTGGAATAAAGGCAAACCAACTCTTAGTTTTACTGCTGGTGAAACCAAAAAGGGAATGCGCCTTAATAAGGATTTAGCTTTAATTGAAGGAAAGCCCTATGTGTGTTTTGCGATCCCTTCAAGCAAATACCGAGAATTAGTGGATATTAGACAAAGCGTTGGCTCTTTGGAGAATAATGATTTAATTACAACAATTCCAGAAATTTCAAGCTACTTTCCGTTATTTGATGAATTGACTAGCAAAGCGATTTCTGTTGTACGCATGGGTATTCATGAAAAGTTCCAACTACCGAACAATTTGGGTGAGCATGTAAAAGATTATGCATTTAGCAATCAAAGTGCCTTTGGCGATATCTGGTTATCCTCAAATTGTCAATATTTTGTTTCTGCTGGGGCGGTTGGGGCGTGGTGGTTTGGTGCGGCATTTGGTAAACCGGCTGTGATTACTGATAGTTACGTAATTAGTGGAAGTTATAGTTCTAACGATTTGTTTATTACACAATTGGCTTGGTCGCGTCGTGAAAATCGCTTTGCATCATTTGAGTGGATGGCCGACAACTTGATGTGGGCGCTTGACCGCGACCGCCTTGGCAGAGAATACTCAATCGTTCACAACACCAGTCAGCAGATTCTTGATGTCAATAGTGAAATGTTACAACGGTTAGACGGTACATGGCATGACACGGATGAGGATTTAGAATTACAAAGTCGACTGCGTTCGGTCCAAATGTCACTAAACATCGGTGATAGATCTCCGGCGCGGATGGGGGCGAAGTTTTTGAGAGAGCATCAGCACCTTTTGCCACAATGAGTGAGACGACAAAATCGACTCGACCTGCGGGAAGAGGTTTTTGGTTACATCAGATTGTTGAGTATCTGATTGCAGCTGCGCTCATTTTGATGAGCGCGCAGTCGGAGTATCCAATCGTTACTTCTGCATTCGGTATCGCATTGTTGATCAATGTGACCATCACAGATGGAGCGCTAAGCGCATACAAAATTATTTCGCGCACGGTACATCGAATTTTTGATTGGCTGTATATAGGTGCATTGATAATTGGTTCAATAGCGCTTGATGTCGATCAATCGACTCGAACGACTCTATTCGGTGTGGCTATTGCGCTAGTGGTGATCGCATTGACCACCAACTACACCAAGCGAGTCTTTCATCGCAGTTAGCTCGCCGTAGGATGGGGCAATGAGCTTTGATCCTCCAGCGCCAGACTTGCAGAAAATTATTGTGGCATGGGAGTCATGGGAACGCGGCGAAGAACAGCCTGGCAAAACTATCGCCACACTAAAAACTGCTGGACTTGACGTAATTTTGCGCGACCTCGCAGCAAGCGGTTGGTCACCAGTCTCCAAATAAATAATGCGTTCTGGTGGCGCGCAGAATATTCCGCGACCAGATACGGCGCGGGTGATAAATGAAAATCCGTTTGTTGGTCTTGATGCCAGTGCGCTTGACGCACTGAACTCGCTCGAAATAGTTTCAAGTGCGCTCGTTAAGTTTCGCCCCGACCCTCGTCTTCAAACACCTCAAGCATTGGCGCGTCCGTCGGCAGTACTGATTGGGTTGTTTCAAAGCGCTCGTGGTGTTGAAGTGATTCTGACCAGGCGATCACATCAGTTGACAAATCATCGTGGAGAAATTTCATTTCCGGGTGGACGGCTTGACGAGGGCGAAACGGTTATTGCTGCCGCGCTGCGCGAGATGCAAGAAGAAATTGGAATAAACCCAAGTGAGGCACGAGTCATCGCAGAACTAAGTGCAATTTCGACAGTCGTCAGTAACTCTCACATCGTGCCGATTGTTGCTCGGTTTGATATGAAACCAAAAATGCAGCCGATGAATAGCGAGGTAGATCGAGTATTCACTGTGCCTATTAGTGAGCTTATTCGTAACGACACCTATAGCCAGGAACATTGGAAGTTTCCCGGTCGTGAGCTTCAAATAACCCTCTTTTATTTGGATGACGAAACAATTTGGGGTGCAACTGCACGGATGTTGCTGCAGGTGCTGAATTTAACACTTAAGTTATAGGTTAATAAGTTAAGGCCCACCAATCGCGCGCACACTTTGAAAAAATGTAATTGCCCATGCTTCGCAGCGCACGCGTCTAGATCGTGCACGTGTGGTGCACGTTTCAAACATGTCTCGTTGAAATTGTTCATCAATTCTTGATCGTCGCTCAGCATTCCAATAGCGACCGTAACTCCAGGTATCAGTTGAGCATATAGATCCAGGTGTTAGCCCGGCGCAGTTGTATCGATGATCTAAGAGTTTTAGATTTCGGTATCCGAAATCATGTCGGCGACAGGCCGATGCAAAATTGAATGATCTTCCTTCATTGCCAATAACTGGCACCGAGCAACTGTCAGTTGTCCAGTCAAACCAAGGCTGTTGACGACGCCATTTGATGCGTGATTGATCAAAGTCTCGTAGCGATGTACTAAACAAAACAGATTCAACGTATGCAAGATCGTTCTCTTGGCTGGGCACAGCAACTGTAAACAGAGAAGAGATGGCGGCTAATGAACTCGAAACCGCGACGAGAGCAGTTTGGGCAACGCCCATTTGATCCTCGTTTCGTGACGCAGATATGCATCGCTAAGTTTCAATGTGTGCGACCCACCTAATTTGGGCGCAAACTAATTCGATTAATTGTTTAGTGAATGCGGATTGATTGGAGGACGTGCCACATTTCGACGGCACCAATCGCGGCCTCTTCGCCTTTGTTGCCAGCACCAGGGCCTGAGCGCTCAGTTGCTTGAGCGATGTTTTCAGTTGTCAATACTGCAAAACCAATTGGCAAACCAGAGTCTTGTTGCACGCGAGCAATGCCATCGGCACACGGCCCTGCAACATATTCGAAATGCGCAGTGTCGCCACGAATGACTGCACCGAGTGCGACAAGTATTTCGTAGCGACCAGAAGTCGCCATCGTGCGAGCAGCAAGTGGCACCTCATATGCACCTGGCACCCACGCCACATCAACGTTTTTAGCATCAACACCACACTTTGCGAGACCGCGATGCGCGCCGTCAAGAAGTGCTTGAACAATAAATTCGTTGAACCTCGAGCAGACGATGCCAACTCGCATCGCAGAATTAACAGTTTTTGTCGCATCAAAATTATGAATAGTCATGTTGCCTCGTGATTGTGTCTTGCTTAACAATAAATCTTAATTCTTTTTTAGTTTGCTTTGTTCATCACTCGCATCAAAAAAGTGTCCGAGTCGGTCACGCTTGGTCGCTAAGTATGAAGCGTTTTCGGGTGTGCTTTCAGTAATGATTGAAACTCGCTCAACGACGCTCAATCCGTAGCCAGCGATGCCGCCGTATTTTGCAGGATTATTTGTCATCAGTCGCAACTCGCGCGCGCCAAGGTCAGCCAAAATTTGTGCACCGATGCCATACTCGCGACTATCAACAGGCAAACCGAGTTCAAGGTTTGCGTCGACCGTGTCAAGCCCCTTATCTTGCAGCGAATATGCACGAATCTTGTGGCCGATGCCGATGCCACGACCTTCGTGTCCGCGCAGATAAACAACAACGCCGCGACCTTGGGTTTGTACAGCCTGCATTGCAGCTGCGAGTTGTGGCCCGCAATCACAGCGTCGGCTGCCAAACACATCACCTGTTAGACACTCACTATGCACGCGAGTCAAAACCGGTTCGCCACTTGCAACATCGCCGAGCACGAACGCCAAGTGTTCGATGCCATCGACTGTGTTGCGATACGCGACGCATTCAAAATTGCCCCACTCGGTTGGCACATTTGCTGAGCCCATTCGCTCGACAAGTCGTTCGTGATGGCGGCGGTATTCAATCAGCCGAGCAATTGATGAGATTAGTAAACCGTGCTGCTTTGCAAAAGTTTTAAGCTCCGGTACGCGCGACATAGTGCCATCATCATTTTGAATTTCACAGATCACACCAGCTGGTTCGCAACCAGCCAAACGCGCTAAGTCCACAGCGGCTTCGGTGTGCCCGGCACGCTTGAGAACTCCACCATCGCGAGCGCGCAACGGAAATATATGTCCTGGTCGAGCAAATGCGCTGTGAATAATTGTTGGATCAGCAAGTGCGCGCAATGTAGCAGCGCGGTCAGCTGCAGAGATACCAGTCGTTGTGCCTTCCATCAAGTCAACTGAAATTGTGAACGCAGTGCGATGGCTTTCGGTGTTGTTGTCAACCATCATTGGTAAACGCAATTCGTCACAGCGTTCGTTTGTCAGCGGTGCAACTACCACACCAGAAGTATGACGCACTATGAATGCAAGTTTTTCAGCAGTCGCAAATTGCGCCGCCATAATCAGATCGCCTTCGTTTTCGCGATCTTCGTCGTCAACTATGACGACCATTTCACCACGCGCGATGGCCGCAATAATTTGCTCAGTCTCGGCAAAGTCTGGATCGTGTGTTGCATTAATGTTTGGCTTTTCAGCTGACTGATTCATTTATTTGTCTCCTTAATATTGAGATTCGGTTCGATGATAATTTCGATGTCGTCACCCAGTTGTTGAGTCGAAACGATGTAACCACGCCATAGATCTGCCATTGTTGCAATCCCTGCACCTTCAAAAACGCTGAGGCCATCGTTGCCGCCACTAAATGCTGGCGCAAGATGCAACACATACTGATTAATCAAACCTTCACGATGAAACGACGCCGCCACAGTTGGCCCCCCTTCGACAAGCAATTGCAGCACATCTTGCTTGCCGAGTTCGTCTAGCAAGTCAACTAGCGAACCTGTCCATTGTGTGCACGGGTTGACCCGTGCCTCGTTTGAGATTTTACCGAGCACTATTCGTCTCGGTGAGTCGCCTTCAACATCACGAACTGTGAGTTGTGGGTCATCGGCGCGAACCGTGCCCGCACCGACAAGAATTGCATCGCTTTGTGCGCGCAAAACTTGCACACGACGGCGCGCAGTTTCGCCAGTGATCCACATGCTTGTGCCATCAGCGGCAGCAGTGCGACCGTCAAGTGTTGTCGCCATTTTTAAAACAACAAAAGGTCGTTTCGTTTTTCGGTGATGAATATATGGTGCGAGTTGCGCGGTTATCTGATCGGCCAAAACGCCAATTTCAACAGTCACACCGGCCTCGCGTAATCGCGAAATACCTCGACCCGAAACTTTTTCATCAGGGTCAACAATGCCAACTACAACGCGCTTGATTTGCGCATCAATAATTGCTTGCGTGCATGGGCCGGTTCGACCTGTGTGATCGCACGGTTCGAGTGTCGTATATATGGTCGCGCCAACAGTAAATTTCTCTGCAGCGCGAATCGCCACGATTTCTGCGTGTGGGCCTCCGACGCGACTGGTTGATCCTTCAAAAATTTCACCGGACTGCGTGACGATAACTGCGCCGACCCATGGGTTAGGTCGCGAAACAAGTCGTGCGCGGTCGGCTGCGGTGATCGCAGTTTGCATCGCCTGTTGATCGTTCACTGTGCATCGCTTTCGTAGGTCAAACGACATGCAGGGTCAACGAACGACTAGACGAGCGCCGCAAAAACACCGCGTGCACGAATCACCGCTTCTTGCTACCATCCGGACTTTACCGTCGGCCCTGGAGTCACACCAGATCAGTCTCACGATTGCTCGTGAGAGTCGCGGGCTTTAACCGCCGATAGGGAATTTCACCCAACCCTGCAAGAAGTTTTAATTAATTGTATTTCTAGGATATTGGCAGATTGAGCACAGTTCCACTACACGAATCAGCGTGCGATTAAGCGTTTGATTCGGCGTGTGAATCAGCGCTTGATTCAGCCCGTGATTCGGCAAGCCCAATTGCGACGATTGATCCGAGCACGGTGACTGTGCCGAGAATCTGCATTGCAGTTACTGACTCGCTCATCAGCAGCACGCCAATTGAAATTGTTACGACTGCTTCGAATGTTTCAACCATTGAAGTAATGCCTGGACCAATTCGCTTGATGCCCGCGAAAAATAATGCAGTCGCAACTATTGTGATGAGAAAAGCCATAGCGAGAACTAATAGCCAGCCTTGTGAATTGACAGGAAACTCTGGGTCGAGTGAACTTGGGCCGACTAAAGAAACCAAAACGAATGCCGTTGCGGCACCTGTGAGCGCAATCGTCAACATTGTTAGTGGGTCTGCTTTTTTGGAAATACTTCCGGCGGCTACAACATAAATTGCATGAGTTACTGCCGATAGAAGTGTAATTATGATGCCTTGCAAGTTTCCGTCGCCAACTTGCCCTGCGGTTAGCCACACGCCGGTCAGCGTTGTGAAAAGACAAATCGTGATCACGAGATTTAGTTTGTGCTTATAGATCATCCACGAAAGAAGAACTGCAATCGCAGGGTAAATATAAAAAATTACTACTACTAAACCCGAATCAAGATCGTGCAATGCGATGAAGTATAAAAGTGGCGAAATAAAAAACCCGAATGCACCCAGTAAAAATATCTTTATCGCATCACTTGAGTTCGGCCACTTCACACCACGCATATGAATGAGTCGAACGGCGAGCAAAATCACCGCCGAAACAACAAAACGTGCCGTAAGAAAACCCATCGGGTTGGCACCGTTACGTTCGAGGTTTTTTGCAAACCACGGGCCAGTGCCGTAGCCAGCACCGGCGAGCATTACAAAAATCACACCGAAAAGTCTTGGCTTCGCACTTAGCGCATTTCGAAATTTGGTTCTCATGTTTGTGGCTTTTGTTTTCTAATTCCGCGCACCATACCCGCACCAATGACACCAAGACCAGCCATCATCAAACCAAAGACCGTGTATTGCATAGCGCCACCACGGTCACCGGCATCTTCGGGTTCTTTGCCGCATCCTGGTCTTGGTAGCAGACCAATGCACTGTGACGGTTCGTTTTCTAGGTCGTAATTAAATGGAATGGTCGTGTTAGTTGAACTTATTAAGTGAGTAGTTCGGTTGCCGCTTGAGTCATCCGCGCTAACCGAACTATTGGCCATTAATAAAAAAACTCCAACAACAGCCGATATCACTAGTTTTCTCACCCATACATCGTGCCATCTCATGGCGAGTTTGCACTGCATGCGAACTAAAGTTGGGGCTGAATATGGCCGTAAACACACATGCACAATCGCAGCAACCTCAGGTTGTTCTGGTCGTTGATTTTGGCGCACAATATGCGCAATTGATTGCACGCCGTGTGCGTGATGCCAAGGTTTATTCAGAAATCGTGTCGCATCGGATAACGGCAAGTGAACTTAAGGCGCGCAACCCGACGGCAATTGTTTTGTCAGGCGGGCCAAAGAGCGTGCACGTTGAAGGTGCACCAAAACTCGACCCCGAAATTTATGAACTTGGGATTCCAATTTTTGGTATTTGTTATGGAGCACAATTAATTGCTCATCAGTTAGGCGGAGAGGTATTACGCGGAGGCAAAGGTGAATATGGTCGCGCGACTTTGCAGCGAATTGCTGGATCATCCTCAACTCTGTTGACTGATGGTATTTATAGCGAACTAAGCGTGTGGATGAGTCACTTTGATGCGGTTACGCGAACACCTGATGGGTTTATTGCAACCGCGTCGACGCCCGATGCACCGATGGCAGTTATTGAGTGCGCAGCAAAAAAGATTTGGGGAGTGCAGTTTCACCCAGAAGTGATGCACACTCAACAGGGCACAGAAATTCTGCAGCAGTTTATTTATCATCTTGCAGAATGCAAACCATCGTGGACAATGGATTCAATAATTGACACGCAAGTTCGCGAAATTCGCACGCGCGTGGGTGACGAACGCGTTGTTTGTGGGCTATCTGGTGGCGTCGATTCGGCAGTTGCTGCTGCGCTCGTGCACCGAGCGATCGGCAAGCAACTTACATGTATATATGTAGACACTGGGTTAATGCGAAAAAATGAAAGTGCACAAATCGTCGAAACCTTTCACCGCGTAATGGGTATTGAGCTAATTCACGTTGATGCTGGCAGTCGATTTTTTGATCGTCTTGCTGGTGTAACTGAGCCAGAAATGAAACGTAAAGCAATTGGCGAGTTGTTCGTGCGAATTTTCGAAGAGAATACGGGTGGACTCACCGACGCAAAATTTTTAGTTCAGGGCACTCTGTATCCGGATGTGATTGAAAGTGGTGGTCAAGATGGAACTGCGAGTGTGATTAAGAGTCACCATAATGTTGGCGGACTGCCAGAAGATATGAAACTCAAACTTGTTGAGCCGTTGCGCACTCTGTTTAAAGATGAAGTGCGTTCGCTTGGTTCGCAGTTGGGTTTGCCAGATGAAATTATTTGGCGGCAACCGTTTCCTGGTCCGGGTTTGGGTGTGCGAATTATTGGTGAAGTCACGCCTGAGAAGGTTGCGATTTTGCAAGATGCTGATTTGATTGTTCGCGAAGAAGTTCGTGGTGCTGGTCTCGAGCGTGAAATCTGGCAAGCATTTGCAGTTCTTGCAGACATCAGATCAGTTGGTGTCATGGGCGATGAACGTACGTATGGTCGGCCGATAATTGTGCGCGCAGTTACTAGCGAAGATGCGATGACTGCAGATTGGGCGCGCTTGCCGTATGACTTGCTTGAAAAAATTTCGTCACGAATTATTAATGAAGTAGCTGGTGTCAACCGCGTCGTTTATGACGTAACTTCAAAACCACCAGGCACAATCGAGTGGGAGTAAAGACGTAATTTATAAAGGCGCAGCCTTCGTGGGAACGAATTAATTTCTTTGAGCAGGGATTACTGCGAGAAGTCGTGCGCCTTGTTCGAGCGAACTGAGTGACCATGACCCACCTGTGGCTGACGCAAACATTGCAGTGCCGATGCCAGGTTTACCCTGACTCGGCTTGTTGATGCCCGTTCCATTGTCATCAATCTGAACTACGACTGAACCGTCGGCGCCAGACATCACAGAAACTGCAATTTTTGATGCACCGCCGTGACGAATCGAATTTGAGATTCCTTCTTCAATGATTCGACCAACTTCGCGGGGCTCTGGGTTTGTGGCATCAACTAAACGCGGGTCAATCTGTAATTCGAAAGCACACAACCCGTGCCACAGTGCGAGCTTTCGTGAGACTTCAGCGCCCAAGGTGATTTCACTTTCTGAAAACGGTAGAGGCGCCTGCAAAATTGATAATGCCTCAAGCATTGCTAAGTTCAGCGACGTTTCGTCGCCAGATTTGCTCGAATTATCAATCATCATCGCACAAGCAACAAGTCGAGTTTGTAATGCGCCGTGCAAAACACTAGACATTTCTCTAGCTACTTCGGCGGTTTGTTTACTGCGGGCGATTGCAGCAACTTGTTGTTCTTTAATGTCGAGTTGTAATTCGTTGAGTGCCTGAACATTCACTCTGCGCCAAGCATTCAAAGTTGAGATGCCCACAAACCCGATGGCGTTGATAATTATTTGAGTTACGAAAACTTCTGGTGACTCTTGATTTGACGCCCATCGCGCAACAATGTGCTCAGCGGTAAATCGTCTAAATTGCAACAATATGAATACCGTAATAAACATCGGAAAATAAAGATTTTGTTTGCGTTTAGTAATCGCATTTGCGGCTGTTGCAATTGCAATTGTAAAACCACCCGTAAAAACAAGCATTATCAAGCCACGAAAGAATCCGAGTTTGAGAAATGGGTTTATTGATTGTGTGATGACAATTAAGCCCGTCAGCCAAAAAGTCGGAATCGGATAGGTACTTATTGCGATTGCCACAATCTTGCTAAGCGGTGGTCGCTTGATTGTATTTGATGACTCTTGCCATAAAGTTTTGCTAAGCGGGCGTACTGATTCTTGTGCAGAGACTTTGATTGCACTACTGACTTCTGCTGGTTCTAGCTTCGCTAATCCGTTAGTGATTTCTTGCAGGGTTTTTATAAGTGGCTCGTTTAGTTTTTTAAGCGCCATCTCAAGCTCAGTATTTAACTCAGTGCGAAATTCTTCTTGCAGTTGTTTTTGACTGAGTTCTAGTAGTTGCACTTGAACTCGTTGTTCGACTAATTCGCGATGACGGCTCGATACTTCATCCCAAATATCCGCAATTGCAGAGCTCGTGAATTGAAGATTTATACAAATCGAAAAAATTAAAATCATGTGAGCAGCTGGCAACATCTTTGTTGAGAGGCCCGAGACGCTACAACCGAATTGATATGAAACCGTAAATAGAGTGCTGAGAATAATCTGATATGAAATAACCATCCACAATGGCGCGGGTCGTAACGTACGATTCTTGAACAACGTAAGATGCATTATTGCGGCGAACAAAATAACGAGAAGGTATCCGAGCAACCAAAAAATTACATAAAGTTTGATATTCGTGTTCTCGTCAGATCTAGAAAGATCTCCGCCGGCAATCGGGAGTATCGAAAGAAAAATGTTTATCGCAAGTAGTTTCCAAGAGATTAGCCACCGACCACAGAATCTTTGAATTAATGACCGATTTTGAATCGGCGCCATATCAATGTGGTTCGTTTGCATTCTTAGTTAGTCGATAAAACTCTTGAGCGATCAGCACGCGTTGATTTTGTTTTCGCGTAGCTTTCACTCCTAGTTTTTTTATCAATCGGGCGATTGCTTTTTCGACCGATCCTTCCTGCATGATTAGTGATTCAGAAATTTCGGCGTTTGACATCCCGGCAGAAATCAAGCGCATGATTTCTACTTGCGTGTCTCCAAATTCTGCGAGTGGTGAGGGCGGCGCGATACTTTCTGAGAGAAATGCGACACTGCTTAAACTTTTAGTAATCGCATCTAGCAACATTTCGCTTGACGTAATTGACTGTTTGACGACATAAATAGCGCGGTCTGGCATGACCTGTTGCTTGGTTCCAATTAGGCGAGGCTCTGTGTAGGTAGAAAGCACGACGATGCCAATTCGCGGAGAAATTTCTCGCAAACGGTGCGCCAAATCTATCCCGGTTGGTCCTTCGCCTAGATCTAAATCGACGATCGCCACTTGCGGTTTTGCTGCTTCAGCAATAGAGATCGCCTCTGCAACTGACGCTGCTTGTGCGATGTTTGAAAACTTTAAAGATGTGAGCGTGGCAGTAAGAGTGAGTCGTGTGAACGGATCGTCATCAACAAGCAACAACCTAAGCGGGTTTGACATCGCGCTAATTATGTCTGTACTACTCATGGGTTTGCTCTCAACCTGAAGCCTATTTTTGGTGAGTAGTGCTGGCACGACTCACGCAAATAATTTATTGGTGCTAGCACCACACAGTACTACGTAAAGATCTATGACAATTAAATAGATTTTTAGCCTGTGAGTTATGGGATCTGTCTCAAGAATTAATCGAGCAAAAATTTTATTTTTCATGTTTGCGATTATTTTTGGAAGCTTCACTGGTCAAATAAATGCTGTGACCGAAAAATCGGTCACCAAACCCAGTTTGTTGTCAGTGTGTGTAAATCCGGCAAAAACCAAGACGCGTGCGGCTCAAGATGATCGATGCACAGATAAAAATACGGGCACAATCAA
>JBILAG010000028.1:0-22575 GCA_044354345.1 Ilumatobacteraceae bacterium
ATCGCCGCAACGAAAATAACGGCAAAAATCAACTCAGGAATACCGCGAATGAAAAGAAGCATTCCGCGAGTCAATGTCACCACCAAGCGACGAATGATGATATTGCGAGCCGTCAAAATGCCTAGAGGAATTGCAATGAGAAGTCCGAGCGCTGTGGCGACAAACCCGATCGCAGTCGTCTCGAGCATTCCCTTGATTAATTCTGAGCGCGCAGTTGTGAAGTCGGGCGGAAAGAGACGCCCGATGCTCAGCACGAGATCGTCGCCAAGCTTGTATGCCGAAAGCAGAGGCATATCAATGGTGGCCAGTGCGACAATCATCATCAGCAAATATGTACCGCCGACAGTTGCCCGCAACACCCTTTCAGAAGTCCACGGGGGCGTGAGCTGGCGACTGCTGATAGCCATATAGATTTTTTTCTGGTCGCGCGCGACACGTGCACGCAAGCGAGACGTTTGTTTAGGCTGCGCAGAAAGATGGTCGCCAATAATTGACGCTCTCAGTCGAACCGAAATCAGTTCGATCAAAGTAATTGCGACGAAGATAACACTCACTGCGCTGATCGCACGTTGATAGTCGAGGCCTCGCAACTCGGACTGGATGAGAAAACCGACGCCACCAGCACCGACGAAGCCGAGCACGGCCGACTCACGAAGATTGATATCAAGTCGATAAAGCGATGTGCCGATCGATGAGGGCATAATCTGTGGAACGATCGTCGCAAGCACTGTCTGCCACTTCCCCGCACCCGTGGACAGAACAGCATCTCGCGACGTAGCTTCAGTATTTTCAATCGCCTCGGTAAAAAGCTTGCCGATCATTCCTATCGAATGCAGTCCGAGTGCGAGGATCCCAGGTAGCGGTCCGATGCCAACTGATGACGCAAAGATGGCTGCCAACACCAAGGTCGGAATAGCGCGAGCGAGAGAGATAATGCCGCGAGAAATTGCCATCGCTACGGGGTGTGGCGAGGTATTTCGCGCAGCCATGAACGCAAGTGGAACACTCAGCACCACTGCCATGGTCGTGCCGATTAGTGCCATCCAAATCGTCTCAATTGTGGCTCGCAGAGCCTCAGGGAAATTGTCAAATATCGGAGGAAACATGTACTGAATCAGATTCCAAATGTCACTGAAACCACCAAACACCGTTGACAAAGTCATCTCAATGAAAAGCCAAGACCACACGAGTGCGGCGATCAGACCGACAAATATCGCGATCAACACCCAACTATGCCAATTTTTAGGCGCCCGAGGTAGAGCAGTTCTACTCTTTACTAGAGGTTCAAGATGTGCGCCGCTCAC
Source organism: Ilumatobacteraceae bacterium (assembly GCA_044354345.1). Classification (GTDB taxonomy): domain Bacteria; phylum Actinomycetota; class Acidimicrobiia; order Acidimicrobiales; family Ilumatobacteraceae; genus BACL27. The sequence goes on from JBILAG010000028.1 coordinate 1,305, forward strand.
GGCATTGGCTGAACGCGAGATGCCGCAACAGATATCGAGTCGCTACCGTCATCCAAAGTCTTGTCAACACGTCGGTAAACATCCATCACATCATCTTGCTTCAGCGTGGTGGCATCACGATCGAGAACTACTTTGCCGTCGCGCAATCCCACAATTCGATTGGCCCATCCGAGCGCTAATTCAACCTGGTGCAATGTAACAACTACCGTCATACGGTCTTCGACTGACACCCGCAACAAAATGTCAAGCACTTGTGCGCTCGACTCTGGGTCGAGTGAAGCCACAGGCTCGTCGGCCAACATAATTTTGGGCCGTTGCATCAAACTTCGAGCAATCGCCACGCGCTGCATTTGACCACCAGAAAGAGTGTCTGCGCGTTGGTAAGCCTGGTTCGCGAGCCCGACACGCTCTAATTGATCAAAAGCATCAGAGCGCAGGTTCTTTGGATATGACCTTACGCCGTACCGCGGGCCCCGCAGCCGACCAAGCGCACCGTTAAGTACATTCTCTAAACAAGTTGTGCGTCCGACAAGACCGAATTGCTGGAATACGAAGCCAATCTCTCGCCGCACTTTTTTCAACTCGCGACCGGACGCTGAAGAAACTTGTTTTCCTAATACTTCGACCGTACCCGTTGTCGGACGAAGAAGCCCGTTGATATGGCGCAAGAGAGTTGACTTGCCAGAACCAGATAAACCAATGAACGAAATTAACTGACCCTCAGGTATTTGCAAAGTGAGATTGTCAAGCGCCAAAGTTCCATTTGGAAAACGCTTTGAAATTCCGGTGAGACTGATGAGGGGATCAGTCCCACCGGAAAACGATGAACTCTTTATTGATTGTTGATCCGAAGTTTTCAAAAATTACTTACATTTACTCGACTTTGTAGTTTCACAAACTCGACGAACACCGTCGTACAGCGAATCGGATACTGGCACCCAGCCCCAGTGGTTTGTGTAAATAGGGTTGCAGTCTTTAAGTACTGTGCCCTTTACCCAAGTTGATGGAGCTTTACAAAAGCCGTCTGCAACCATGTTGTCGACATTCAACCCCAAGATTGCTGACTTGACGATGGCTTGCAGGTCTTTAGGGAGATTAAGGCTCACTGAGATCGGAGAGCCGCTAATCGCTTCGCTCTTCCAAACTACTTTTATGTCACCTTTTTTGATTCGACCATCGTTGATCATGTCGATGTCGACCATGTCGTCATAGGCGAAACCGACCTCGCAGGTTCCCTTTGCTACCGAAAGTACTGAAAGGTCGTGACCGCCAGCATAAGTTGCTCGATAATCAGTGGACTTCAGTCCGATTCCGAGCAGACCAGCAGTCGGATATAGAGCACCCGACGTCGAACCTGGGTCGGTGAAGCAAATATTCTTCCCCTTAAAATCGGACAGCGCCTTGACACTCGCATCTGAACCACGAGCAATGCCATAGGAGTAATAGGCAGGCTTACCTGTTGGTACTCTGACCGCTCCGGCGATCGGTTCAATCTTTGCACCGCGAGCTAAAGCGAGCACGTATTGAAATGGACCAAACTCAACAACGTCTACACGACCTGCGGCAGCGGCTTCAATGACGCCCGCGTAATCTGTTGCCGAGTAGAACTTGATTGGCAAGCCAATTTTCTTCGACAGATAGTCAAGCGATGGTTGAATTCTCGTTTGCATCGCGCCAATATTTTCGGCTGGTACAAATCCGAAAATCAATTCTTTTGGCCAGTTGGCTTTTGCATTGGTTGAGGCAGCGGTTGAGGCAGCCCACGAATATTTTTTCGTCTTGCTGTTGTAGGTGCACTTGAGTTTGCCACTCGCTTTGTTAAGTTGCGACTTCGAACAGGCATCGCCTGACTTCACCGAGACTGCGGCCGTAGCAACAGTCGGCACTGAAAATGAGACTGCCAAAGCCGCTACGACGATGACATTTCGAAGCAGACTTGCTTTACCAAACATCTTTTGAGTTTTCATTTTTTGCTAGTTCCTTTCATGAAACTATTTGGGGATTCTTATTTCTTGCTGCTTACTTGCTGCTACCTGGCGCTGTTACTTCAAAGAAAGCAACCGTGCCTGATAATTCGTATGAAACAACAACCATTGGTTTGCCAGTTGGGCTCTGTGCTGCCTCAAGGAAGAGCACACCTTCTGGTGAAACGTCGCCTGCTGAGCCAACTTGAATGTCGCCACCAGGAATTGAGGTGTTGATGTACTGGCGGAACATCGGCTTAACCGGGTTGGTCATGTCGTAGAGCATCAAACCGTTGTCGCGCTCAAGTGCGAGCACCATCCAAGTGCGACCGTAGGCTTTGCCAATTGCCAAACCTTCTGGTTCAGGACCTTTCGATGCGCTGCGCGACTCGGCCGCGTTGATGAAGCCGTTTGACGTATTCCAGTCAGCATTGAAATGTCGAGGACGCTCTTGAGCGATGATGCGCTCAATGGCGTCGCCAGAGTCGAACACTCGGTCAGCAGGGAACACGCCGTTGTTCAAATTGCTTTTCCAAACAGTGAACGAGCGAGTGCCAAATGAGAATGCATCTGCAACTTTTGTCGTCGATCGAATTGCCTCACCAGAAATATTCGCTGGCGAGAACTGAGTCACTTTCATTCGACCCGCAATTGCGTTTCCTTTGAATGTCGAGTCAACAGTCGTGCCAGCAACGTCAGCAAAGCGTGGGTCTTCAGCCTCGACCTTGGTTGCATCAGTGCCACCAAGCAGACATGCGTATTCACGTGCGTCACCTTCGTTAGCGGTGACCATGTATGTATTGCCACCAGCATCTACAGTGCCGATCGCGTCCGGCAAGTACATGCCCTGAATGTTGCGAGCAACGATGTCAATCTTGCTATCGCGATCGCTTGAGTCAAGACCTGCGTTGAAAAGATTGTGGTTCTTTACTCCAAGGCCAACAATGTTGATGATCGCGCCAGTCTCGACATCGACGGTTGCAACTGCGTTGTTCTCTTGCAACGTGACGAACGCAAATTTGCTGTCGGCTGAAAAGGCTGCATACTCAGGCTCAAGATCTTGAGCAACTGATGCGTTTGGTCCGAAAACACGTCCACCTGCATAGGTGATTGCATTTTTGCGCTCTTCATAGCTCTTGAAATCGATTGTCGTCGCAGTTGGTGTCTTGCTCGACAGATTGATAATCGAAACCGAACCGAGTGGGTCAGTTGTTTCTGGCAACGTGCCGTTGGTAAGGCAATAGTTGGTTGGCTCACCTTCGTTTGCAACAATTGCGTATTTGCCGTTCGGGCTAATTGTCACTGAGTCTGGAAGTGCGCCAACTGCGATGCCGTCAGCGAGACCTGATCGCAAGTTGCCGTTGACGTCCATCACGAAGATTCGACCAGGGGCTGTCTTCGATGCCATCTGGGCAGCAACAAGTACTACGCCGTTTTTTGCGGCGACGCTCTGAATGCCGGTTGCACCACTTGCAGTCAACGAGACAGCCTTGATCAGTTTCGGCTTCTTAACATTCGAGATGTCGACAATATCGATCGTGTTTTTCGCGCCGTTGGTGATGAACAAGCGCTTCGATGCCGAATCGACAGCCGAAATCTCGGCGCCACCGAGACCGGCGCCGGTTACGTACCGACCGACGAACTTTAACTCTGAGCCGTTTGGCGTAAGAGTTTCGGCGCCTGCAGAAGAAGTCTGAACTGCTCCAGCGACTAAGGCAAATAAGGTGAATAGGACAGATGTGGTGATGTGTTTTGTTTTCATTGGGTGGAAATGTAGTTTGCCGAAATTAACTGAATCTTGTTGTTTGGTTAACAGAGCATTGACAATTTGCGAAATTTCGGCGAGCGATGATTTGTTGGTTTTCTCTTTGCAATTACCTCCACCGATAACCGCTATCGTCGTCAGTGCTATGTCATCAATGTCATTGACTGCCGAACAAATCAATTTTTACAATCAAAACGGCTGGTTGATTACCGATCTCTTTGATCGCGACTTGATTGGTGAGATCAAAAACTGGGTTGACGAAGTTCAATCATGGGACGATAGCGGTGCTTGGCTAAACCACTACGAAGCCACCAACAACGGAGCGCAAAAGTGCCGTACCGAATATTTCACTCCGTTTCACCCGCACATGCGAGCAATGCTTTGTGGTGGCACAATGCTTGAAGTTGCCAGTGCGCTTCTCGGTGAACAGGCCGTTCTTTACAAAGAAAAAATCAACTACAAACTTGCTGGCGGCGCCGGCTGGGATGCTCATCAAGACGCACCGGCTTACCCATTTCTTGATCTGCATATTTCGTGCATGGTCGCTATCGATGATGCCAACGAAGAAAACGGATGTCTTGAAATTGTCTCGAAGCATCATCACGAATTGATACCGACCGATTCGCGCGGTTGCATACCCGATTCGGTTGTCGCAACACTCGAGTGGCAGCACGTGCCGTTGCGTGCGGGTCAGACAATGTGGTTTCATTCGCGAACACCGCATCGCAGTGGTGACAACAAGTCTTTGCGCAATCGCCGCGCGATGTACCCAACATATAACGCTGCAAGCGAAGGTGACTTGCGCGAAAAATACTACGAAGCGAAACTTGCCGAGTTCGCCCACGCCGAGCACGGCAGCCACGCCGAGGGCAATCGCGTGCAAATTTCATTAATCAATGACTTCAGAGGAAAGCCAGTAGCAAAATGAGCGAGACGGAAAACGTTAACGAGTTCATCAACGAGATTGAAGCCATTTATTCTCGATGGGGCACCAACAAATACGACGAGCAGGTCAGTCAAATCGAGCATGCCGTGCAGTGCGCCGAATTTGCCCGACTCGCCAACGCCGACGACGAATTAATTGTTGCCACATTGTTGCACGACATCGGTCATTTGCTAGAACTTGAGCGCCGCGAAGGCAATGCAGACGTGGCTAAAAACGACGACCACGAGTCAACTGGTGCAGCATTTCTTGCGCGACATTTTTCTTCAGCTGTTACCGCACCAATCGCGCTTCATGTTGAGGCAAAACGATTTTTGTGCACGACCGAAGAATCATATTTTGCGAAACTTTCGCCCGGATCGGTGCGCAGTCTCGAGATGCAGGGCGGCAAAATGAACGCCGAAGAAGTTGAGCGATTCGCCAAGCACCCTGCGCGTGAAAATGCCGTTGCACTTCGCCGCTGGGATGAACTCGGCAAAGAGATTAACCCAAGCGGTCTGACTTTCGCCGACTTTCGCGAATATCTTGAGCGCTGTCTAACCCACTAAGAGCAAGACTGGCAGGTTTTTCTGCTCGTCGGCGCGCACTGGCCGATATCGCTCGTCGATTGCATCAAGCTTGGCGATCAATGACGAACTCTCAGTAATTAAAGACACTGCCGGCAATATTTTGCAAGACGGCGACACTGTGAAAGTTGTTAAGGATCTTAAAGTCAAGGGCAGGCCTGTGTCGATCAAGATTGGCACCAAGGTTCGTAATATTCGACTTGTGCGCGACAACGGCGATCACGATATTGATTGCAGAGTCGATGGTTTTGGGGCCATGTACCTTAAGTCAAGCGTTGTGCAAAAGGTTTAGTTATTTAATTGTGTAACTCCACAAAACACTTCCGGCCGTAAATGGCAAGAGCGACACATCTCTGTGCCGCTCTAACCACTTGTGCGATCAACCAAATTTCTTTGGCCACATTTCGTCAAACTCAAGTGTACAGAGAATCATTTTGGGGCAAAACAAAACCGGCAGGTCTCCCTGCCGGCTCTGCCTACTAGAAGTTTCCCTAGATCGTCAAACTAGGTGAGAAGTTTCGCGAGCACCTCTTCGTTCGTTTTAGCGGGGCCCCAAGCCGGAATCGAACCGGCACCGCACAAGTGACGAAATGTGCAGGCTGCCGTTACAACATCGGGGCACCATAAGAAGGTGTGCACTTGCCTCGCCAAACGGCTAAAAAACTTCGCCACAATTCGTCAATTCGAAGCGACCAACTGCGGCGTTATCGACTAGCGGCTGACTCCCAAAGAATGTCGGAGGCTTTCAACCCATCTGCAATCACTGCATTGCGAACGAGAAGATCGATACTTTTTTGCAATCGATCAAGGCTGATACCACCAACTGCAATCTCATTTGTATTCTCATCACCTTCATAACCAAACACAAAAGGCTTCATCACCTTAAGAATGTCATTTTGAACATCACTATCTGTCTCAAATAAAAACTTGTCAACAATTATTTTAGAGATTGAAGAAGTTGACTCATAAACCTTGCGCCAACCTTCCCATAAAACACTCATAAAGATAGACACTTCTTTACCGTATTCATTAAGAGTGGCATCGCTCGTTGAAAGTACTTGGCTGTAAACGCTGTAACCGGTATCCCACGCCCAAAAAACTCGAACCGGAGTGCCGGAGTGCTCCATCTCCAATGGTTCAACTAATCCATTGCACTGACAAATATCAATTTCGCCGTTTTTGAGTTGTTCCATTTTTTCATAAGTCACATCAATTACATCTGCCGAAGAAAGATCTAATCCAACCGACTTCATTGCGAACTGCAGACCAGTTATGCCGTCCTTATGAACACCAATTTTCTTTGACCGAAAGTCTGCAAACTCTTTAATGTTCGAGTCTTTAAGCACCATCCACGCCAAAGGTGAACGCTGAAGCATCGAACCCAATAGCTTGATTTTTTCTCCTGAAGATGCTGACTGAATTGCCAAATTATCTTCAGAGACTGCAATCAGGCCAACTTCACTTGACAAGTTTTTAACTGGATCAGTCGCGGGTTGCCAAGGAAGAATTCGAACATCAACATTTTGGTCTGCAAACCAACCATTGTGTATCGCCAGAATGAGGCCAGCGAATTGCGCATTGGGTTTCCAATCGAGCTGAACGGTAAGCATTAGTTCAACTCAACTTTTTACGTAAATTTTTTCGCAATGACGAGCAATGCTCACACCGTTTGTCCACCAAATTCCGTGACCTTCACGAAATTCTTCAAGAAGAGATGCCAATGCTCTGAGGGTTCCTGGGCGACCTACAAGGTTTGGATGAAATGTCGGCGAAAATAAACCATTATAAAAAGCTAGACCCATCAACTCTGAGCGCCATAATGAAAAAGCATCTTCAATAGATGCATAACCTTGCCCACCTGATGCGAGATCTAAACCGAACTGTTGCCAATCATCCAGCGCCAAACTGATTGAGAGCTCAAAAAGTGGTCCTTCTGGAAATTCAAAAACAGTCGGCACGTCAAACTCCATGAGGCTGTTGTCGTAAAGAAAACCGTGACGACGAAGCAAGTCAATCGTGCCAACATTCATTCCCCAGCCAGGGGCGGTCCATCCCAGAGGTTTCACACCAGTCAACTTCTTCAAGATTTCACACGACTTACCTAGGATCTCTTCTTCTTGATCTGGGCTCAAGCGTGAAACATCTTCATGCATATAGCCGTGATGAATAATCTCGTGACCACCTTCTACGCATGCCAAGACTGCATCAGGATGTAACTCGGCGACGTAAGCCGGGAATGCAAAGCTCGCTGTGATTTCGAAATCTTTACAAAGTTTTAAAATTCGGGGTAGCGCAGTTGTAACGCCATATCTTGATTCACTAAAGGATGCAAATGAGGTGTCGTTGGCCTTGCCAGATGCAATGACCCCTGCTTCATTGTCAACATGCCAACACAACCATGCAGCCGATGTATAGCCATCGGGCCAAGAAAACGAATCAATAAGTTTGCTATCTAGAGGATGCACGAAATGAACTCCTTTGTTGCTTGTTTCTGGGGATTCTTGAAAATCTGAGTTGGTGTTCCTTGTTCGATTATCGAACCCTTATCCATGTAAATAACTTGTGTTGCGACTTCTTCAGCAAAGCGCATTTCATGCGTAGCCAGAACCATCGTCATACCTTTTGTCGTGAGATCTCGAATTGTTTTTAAGACTTCTTGAGTCAATTTTGGATCAAGAGCCGAAGTCGGCTCGTCAAAAAGCATCAAAATCGGCTCAAGTGCAAGCGCCCGAGCGATAGCCACTCTTTGTTGCTGCCCACCTGACATCTGCGAAGGTCTTTTTTCAACATGCTCGCCTAATCCAACCGACTCCAAAATCACGCGAGATTTACTTAAGGCGACCTCTTTGTCAACTTTCAGAACTTTAATTGGCCCAATGGCAACATTTTCTAAGGCCGACAAATGGTCGAACAAATTAAAGGTTTGAAACACCATGCCCATTTTTGTTCTCTGTCGCGACATCTCTGCTGACATTTTTCGTGATGCTCGAGCTCGCGCTCCGTCTTTGTTGAGCTCAGTTCCCGCAAGGGTTACTGTGCCCGAATCAGGAATCGCGAGCATATTTACACAACGTAACAAGGTGCTTTTACCTGACCCCGATGCACCAATTAAAACAATGACATCACCAGAGCGAACGGTCAAATCTGTGGGTTGTAAAGCAACGACCCCGTTGTATGACTTCGAGATTTGTGAAAGTTCTAAAACTACATCACTCATGAGAACACTTTGCGTTCAAAGAAGTTGGCGACGGCGGTGACAATTTGAACCATTATCAAGTAGTAGAGAGCAACAACAAAGAGAACTTCGAAAAAAATAAATTCTCTTTGAATAATTGAATTAGCTGACTTAGTTAGCTCGAAGACCGCAATAACCGAAAGTAACGATGTATTTTTTATTGAACTTGCTAACTCATTAGTGAGTGGCGGAATCATACGTTTAGCCGCCTGAGGTAGCTGAATGATTGCAAGGGTTTGAAGTCTTGTCATTCCAATTGAAACTGCAGCCTCTACTTGACCCACAGCAATTGAACCGATCGCAGATCGAGTAATTTCGCATATATAAGCGGCCGAGTGTGCCGAAAGTGCAGCGACTCCTGTCCAATACGGGTTTAGAGTGACCCCCATTCGAGGCAGCAAGAAGAACACAATATAGATCTGTACCAAAAGTGGGGTTCCTCGCATGAAGTACACATAGCCCTTGGCAAATATTTGAAGAGCCGGAAGTACGTCAGACACCCGAAACATGCCGAGCAATACTCCACATACGCCGCCAATCAAGATTGACAGAACACTTAATTGAAGAGTCATGTTTAAACCCTGAAGAAGCTTTGGGGCTATTTCTAGTACTAACCGAAAATCAAACTGCATCAGATTTTGGCCCCCCAAAACAATTTAAGAAATAACTAGCACTTACAGCAACGGGAGCGTAGTGTCATTTCTATCCCTAGTCAAATCCTTTAAGGAGGTAATTGTGTTTTCATTTATAACTAAGTCAAGAAAAAAATCACGTCATATTTCTATTGTGGTGACATCGCTATTGGCGTTGTCAACGCTAAGTGCGTGCAGTTCATCAAGTGGTGAAATGTCAACTCTCGAAAGAGTTAAAGAGCAAGGCTTCGCAACCTACGGCCTCGAAGCTCAATATGAACCTTTTGGTTTTCGTGATGCGTCAAACAACATCGTTGGTTTTGACATCGACTTAGGCAACGCAATTGGCGTCGAACTAGGTATTGAAATGCGCCCAGTTGACACAGGTTGGGCGACCGTTATTCAAACAATGTACGACAAGGGTTTTGATTTCATCCTTGGTGGTATGACCGCAACAGCAGAACGAGCAAAGCGCGTCGATTTTGGTGTTACTTATGCAGAGCAAGCTTCGGCTTTCTTAGTGAGAGCCGATGACACCTTGAAAGAGCAAGGTGAATTAGGTGGCAGAAAAGTTGCTGCAGGCGAAGGAACACCGAGCGTAAAGATGCTCGAAGACAACGCGACTCAATATGGCATCACATACGACGGTGAGATTCAGCAGTTTGGCGATGACGCAACAGCTTACGAAGCACTCGCAATCGGCCGAATTGACGCGTATGCAACTAGCTACGTAAGTCTTGTTCCATTAATGAATAAGCGTCCGGGTGAGTTCAAAACAGTAATGTTCCGCCCTGATGGTTGGCCAGACTTCTACGCATGTATGGCATTCCGTCAAGAGGATGATTCCTTCCGTGATGCAATCAACGATGCAATCCTCAAATTCAAAAAAGATGGAACGCTCGCAAAACTGCAGATCAAATGGTTCGGCGTTGAGATGAAGACTCTCGACACGGCTCCAGAGCTATAAGTCAAGCTTAAAAAGCAATCAAGAGTTACCAACTTTGGTTCTGGTCTGTGAAACTTTGGTTTTGCAGACCAGAACCTTTGTGGTTTTTAAGGTCTTTTCAAGTAAGTGAGATTTCTCTAGTTGACTCGTGAACTCGCAAATGGCAAGAGCGACACATCTCTGTGCCGCTCTCACTTATTCAGAGATGAAGCAGAATTTCTTCTGCCCTGACTTTGTGTAGTTACAAGCGTACCTGGCCCAATTTTTCGGAGCACAAAACAAAACCGGCAGGTTTCCCTGCCGGCTCTGACTACTAGAAATTCCTTGGGTTGTGAACCCCAAGTAGAAGTTTCGCGAGCACCCCTTCGTTCGTTTTAGCGGAGCCCCAAGCCGGAATCGAACCGGCAACCGCGGCAGACAGCGTTAAGCAACTAGTTGTATCGGGTCGGCAACGACTTGCCACTAGCAACTTTTAACCGGCCTTCGATATCTCGATCGTGTCGTAGGTGCTTGACTTCACAAGTTTGACGGTGACGCCGTTAGTTGTCACCGAGTCGCCGACATTTAATATCGCATCAAGAATGCCTGGCGTGTTGCAATTATTTGAAACAAGACCTCGACCCGACGGCGGCACCAAAGTCTGAGTGCCTTCACCGTGACCGACTGTTGCGTCGACGATATAAACCAGCACGCCGGCTCTGTTTGTCGGCGCTGCGCAGTCAAAACTTGCGGGTCGTCGTGACTCGACTGCGATAATTTTTGTCGCCGAGATTTTAATCATCGCCGACTTGACACCGGTCGTTCGATTGTCAATTGGATTCAACATAATTGTTGTCTTCGCCAAGTTCGCGTAGTTCTGACAATAAAGCGACTCTGCTGGCAACCAACCAATTATCCACCTCAACCAACTGCTTAATGTGCGCGAAGGACCATCTTGATTTGACAACATATCAAACCCGCTGAACGGACCAATCGGCACTGCGAGTGCTACCTCTCCGTGATTGTTCCAGTTGTATTTCAAATCGGGCAACTTAAACATGTGACCCGTCTCATGCACCCAATAACTCCAATAGTTTCTCGGCGAGGTGTCAAAGTAGGCACCAGCCAACGCGTAATTCATAATCGCACCCTCTTTAGTTGGAATAGGCGCCATGAGATTTAGATCTTTGAATGCCTGCGAACTTTCGACGAAAACTTGTTGACCTTTCGGTGGCAAAAAATAAACAGCTCGAACACCAGTGAAATCAATAAATGGATCAGCCGCCGCGATCGCCGCAATCGCCATCGCATCTCCTCCACCTGACTGCGCTTGTTTATAGGTCAGTGCAGAACCTGGTACTCGAACATACTTGTCGTATGTTGACCAGACAAATGAAACTTTGCCTTCTGAAACGGTGTCAAACCAATCTGAGAATAGTTTCATCTGATCAGTTGCACGTGCGAGTGGGTTTGCTTCACCTGGCAGGTCGGCCCAATCAATTGGCACGAGTGCAACTTTGAATGTGCCAGTTGGTTCAAAATTGCCACCAATCGGAGGGAATGCGACGAAGATGTTTCCCCATCTTTTACGTTCGGGGCTGGCTTCGACGAGTTTGCAATCGTCAGTGCTTGCGCCTGTTGTAGTTGGAGCAACATATTTTTCGGCCGGGATTGTTGTCGTGGACGTGGTTGTGGCTGCCGTTGATGATGACTTGATCTGCCAAACAGTTTTTTTACCTGACTTAACGCAAACGTAACTGATGCTTTTAGTTGTTTGAACTTGACCAACTTTGGCGCACTTGCCACCATTCACCGCAGCACTTGCTGGCAGATTTGTTGTGGCAAAAAGAATTGCCAGACTTAAACAAAATAATTTTAGATTCGTAGCTTGTCGTCGCATATCTGCCCCCACTGCGTTTACTATTTGCCCCACCTAATTTTTGTCCAGGCGCGCTCGTGAAAGTAATACAACGAAACTTTGGTGATTACTTCTGTGCCTGCGATCAGGCCTGCAGTTGATGTTTTGCCAGTGACAATCCATGTGATTACGAACGTGTCGGCTGTGCCGGTGATTCGCCAAGTTATGGCTTTGGCTAATGACCGTCGGCGAGATGCTTTGATGTAGTTAACACTAGGCGATCAAAACTAGGCGATCAAAAATAACGACTACTATTTCAGAGTGAAATCAACAAAGAAGCCGCATTATGCGTGGGTGATCTTTGTTGTTGCTTTCATCACATTGCTCGGCGCGTCTGGGTTTCGCTCGACACCAAGCATTTTGATTGACCCGCTGAACGACGAATTCGGCTGGGGACGCGGAACCATAGGCACTGCCGTCAGCATAAATGTTTTGCTGTTCGGTTTCATCGGCCCGTTTGCGGCGGCACTGCAAATGCGATTTGGGTTACGACGAATCACAATTATTGCCTTGTTAATTATTAGCCTCGGTGCACTTGGCACCACGCAAATGACTGCGCCTTGGCATCTCTATCTTTTGTGGGGTGCAGTAGTTGGCACGGGTTCTGGTTGCATGGCAACAGTATTCGCTTCAACAATTGCGGCTCGTTGGTTTGTCGCACGACGCGGACTCGTAATGGGCGCACTTACTGCGGCGTCTGCATCAGGGCAACTTGTTTTTCTTCCGCTATTAACACGACTTGCCGCTGCATATGGCTGGCGAACCGTTGGTGTAACAATTGCATTTAGCGCGCTCGCGGTTGTGCCCATCGTTGGTTTCTTTTTGCGCAACTCGCCTGCCGATATCGGAATCTTGCCACTTGGTGCACCCGATGATTATCAACCGCCAACTGCGCTAACGAATCCGATTCGCTCGGCGATGAGCGCGCTAAACGATGCCCGACGCGACAATATCTTTTGGTTACTTTGGGGATCATTTTTTGTTTGCGGTTTATCAACCAACGGTCTTATTCAAACTCACTTTTTATCGGCTGCGAATGATCATCACGTTGCTGCAACAACTGCTGCCGGATATTTGGCGTTGATCGGCGGCTTCGATGTGATCGGCACGATTGCGAGCGGATGGTTCACCGATCGTTATGATCCTGCGAAATTATTGATTATTTATTATGCAATTCGAGGCGTGAGTTTGCTTTTCCTTGATCCAACTCTGACGCAAGGCGGTTTCGGACTTGGCGGTTTCATGATGTTGTACGGGCTTGACTGGGTTGCCACTGTGCCGCCAACGGTTGCGCTTTGCGTAGAGCGATTCGGTGTCAAGCGTGGCCCACTTGTTTACGGATGGGTATTTGCAGGCCATCAAATCGGCGCTGCAGTCGCCGCTACTGGCGCGGGTTATTTGCGCGATACAACTGGCTCGTATAAATCTTCTTTTGTGATTGCTGGCGTGTGTTGCATGTTTGCTGCCTATGGCTCGTCACGCCTAACTCGCAAACACTCAACTATTTGATTTGTGGTGATGACCTTCGACGTCAATTCGAGGCAACAACTTGTTGATCCATGCTGGTATCCACCAATTGCGATCACCAAGTAGCTCCATCGTTGCTGGCACAAGAACCATACGCACGATTGTTGCGTCGATAAACACCGCAACCGCCAAACCCAAACCGAAAAGTTTCAAGTCGCGGTCCCAGCCGAGCACGAAAGCACCGAACACAAACACCATGATCAACGCCGCAGCAGTGATGACGCGTGCCGTCGCAGTCAAGCCGTCAGCAACCGCAGTCGCGTTATCGCCGGTGCGGTCATATTCTTCTTTGACGCGCGACAGCAAAAACACTTCGTAGTCCATAGACAAACCGAACACGATTGCAAACAACATCATCGGCGCCCACGACTCAATCGGGCCCGCTTTACCGATGCCAATCAAACTGATGCCCCACCCCCACTGAAATACTGCAACGAGCACGCCATAGGCCGCACCAATCGACAACAAGTTCATGATTACTGCTTTTAGTGGCACGAGCAAACTGCGAAACACCGCCATCAACAACAAAAACGAAAGCGACAACACACCGATAAACAAATACGGCATTCGCGAACCAAGCGACGTCGCAAAATCAGAACCGGCCGCTGTGAAACCGCCAACTTTTGCATCAACGCCAGTTGCGGGCACAACATCACTACGTAAAAACTTGACGAGATCATAAGTTGCCTCGTCTTGCGGCGCCGTTTTCGGATAAGCAATGACAAGCGACAACGACCCATCGGCAGACGCGGGCACCGCCTGCGCATACGCAACACCGTCAGTTGCACTAATTGTTTTAACGAATGCTTCAAGTTTCGCTGGTTGCGCGGCCGTCTCGCCCTGCACTGTTATGTAAAGCGGCCCGTTGAAACCTGGACCAAAACCCGCGGCGATCAAGTCATATGCCTTGCGCACCGTCGACTCTTCTGGATCGTTGCCTGTGTCACCAAAGCCAAGTCGAATCGACGCCAATGGCGCTGACAAAATAAGCAAAACTGCAGTCGCACTAATTGCTGCTGTCCACGGGCGACGCTGAATAAAACGACTCCAGCGATACCAGAAGGTCAATTCTTTGGCTTTTTTTGCACGATGTTTAATCGGCTGACGCAACGGTTTGATCACGAAACTTAGCAACATGATCGCCACCGTTGCGATTAACCCAGCGAAGAATATTCGCAAATTATGTTGCAACAGTGCGACAAACGCGAACACAACAAACGCAATTAGTGCAATTAGCGCCGCACGAGTCGTTGTATCGACGCGATGCTTCACCATCGCCAACAGCGCAGGCAAAAATGTGATCGACGCAACGATCATGAATAAAACGCCGATGACTGCGCCGATTGCTAAACCGCGCGCGAATGCTAATCCCATTACAAAAAGACCGAGAAGCGAAATAATTACTGTGATGCCGGCGAAAATAACTGCGCGACCCGAAGTATCAACAGCTTCAACGACAGCATCTTCGACACTTAAACCGTCGGAAAGACATTCGCGATATCGCGTCACTATAAATAGTGCGTAGTCAATACCAACACCGAGCCCGATCATCGCCACGAGCGAAGTCGTGAAGTCAGGCATGCTCACGAGTTGGCTGACGATGCTGACCGTCGACACGCCGACGCCAAGACCAAGAATCGCCGTGCCGATTGGCAGACCCATCGCCAGCACCGAGCCAAATGCAACCACCAAAATGATGATCGCTGCGAGCAAACCGTATGCCTCGCTTTCAGGAAGTTCGAACGCTGCAAAAATTTCACCGCCGTATTCGATTTGTAGGCCGTCTACTGTGAACTTCGTTTCAAGATCTTGAATCTTCTCGCTGAGATCGATCATTTCTTGTTGCGAGCGAATTGAAATATCAATTACTGCGAATGCAGTTTTACCCGACTGGTCAATCTGCCCCGGCGTTTCGAATGGGCTCGCGATATTCACACCGTCGAGTTTTGTAATTTCGGCGAAAAATGCTGTCATTGTCGACTTGACTTTGTCGGTGGTGACGCCGTCTTGCGATGCGAAAACGATTTGGCCGCTGTAACCAGCGCGATCAGAACTATTTGCTTCGAGTAGTTTCTGCACGTCGTTCGACTCGCTGGCTGGCAATTCGAATTCTGTGGCGAAATTTGTGCCGACCGAGTTTGAGACTGCACCGAGCGCGACAAGCAGGATGACCCAGAAACCGACCATCAATCGTCGACGACGGACACTAAAACGGGCAAGCTTTATCAACATGATTTGCGACTTTCTATTGGGTCTGGGGGGGGACAACAGCGATTATCGTATATCGCGAGCGCATGTGCACTTGTTTATTCGTCAGTGACCTTTAGCACTTGCCGGTTTGCTCACTAGCTCAACTTGAGATTCGCAGTCGTTTCATAACACCGTAAAAAGCAAAGGCGACACATCTCTGTGCCGCATTTACTTATTTCAGTGGTTAAACAGAATTTCTTCTGCGCTGATCTCGTGATTCATGAAGCGTACCGCTATCCGGCAACCTGGCGAAAGGTTTTTGGGGAAGTTAGAACTTGACCATGCACTTGCGTGGGCCGTGCACTTGACCGCCCGCCCAAGTAACGCTCGTTGGGTCAATCAATTCAAACTCAGGAATTCGCTCAAGCCAAGTTTGCAATGCCACTCGAAGTTCAAGTCGTGCCAAGTTACTACCGGCACAACGATGAATGCCCGAACCGAATGCAACGTGTCGATTATTTTGCCGATCAAGAATTACTTCATCAGGATTTTCGAACTGTCTCGGATCACGATTCGCAGCCGGAAACGCCATCAGCACTCGGTCGCCCGCCTTCATCGGACAACCTTGAAACTCAATGTCGTGATCAACAATGCGTGCCATCGTCACTGGCGCATAGACCCGCAATAACTCTTCAATTGCAGTCGGCCACAAATCTGGATTCTCACGCAATTGTTTTCGATGCTCAGGGTGTTGGGCCATGTGCCACATGCACGAACCAATCGCCGACCAAGTTGTATCAATACCCGCGACCAACATTAAGTTGCAAACACCGAGCACATACTCGATCGGCACTTTTTTGCCTTCAACTTCAGTGTTCATTAGTTGAGTGATGAAATCATCTTCTCGTGGGTTCGCCGCACGAGATTGAACTTCACCAATGAAATACTCGACGATGCTGCGGAAACTCTTCATGCGTCGTTCAGAATCCGTAATATTTTCTAGCGCACCGCGCACCCAATCTGTGAATTCGTCTTCCATCGTCAGTGGCACGCCGAGCATTTTAGAAATCACACGCACTGGAATATGTTGCGCGTAATCGCTGGCGGCATCAGCAACACCTTTGTCGATGAACTCGTCTATCAATGCATTGCACAAATCGCGTGTTCCTGGTTCGTATTGTGCAACTGCTTGCGGCGCGAATACAGGCAAGATCAATCGGCGATGCCAATGATGGTCTGGTGGATCACTCGTAATTGGTGGCGCACCGACTGCCGCATAAGGGCCTTCGCTACGCCCGGCGGCTGGTGGCATCACCAAAATCTGGCGTGAAGTAAATGTTTCGTACTCTTGCGCGATAGCAACAACATCTTCGTAGCGCGTTGGCAACCATGAACCTTCGTATCGTTCGGTGTGCGCAATCGGACATTGCGATTCGCGAATCTCGGTGTAACCCGGATATGGGTTCTTGATGAAATCAGGAGCAAAAATGTCGTAGTCGGTCAGGATGTCAGTGACTGGTTTTTGTGTGTCGGTCATATCTCTCGTTCTCTCTCGTGATCTTTTATTATTCGATGATTGTGATTGCGCGTTCTGGACAATTTGATTCGGCCCGACGCACTTTTGTGTGAAGTTCAGCCGGAATTTCGCCAGTGATCAAGACTTTGGCGTTACCGATTTCGTCACTACCAAAAACATCGGGTGCGGCAATGGCACACATCTGATGCCCGTGGCACGAATCGTAATCAAGCAGAACCTTCATATTTATAGATTAACAAGTCGCCTGTTTCACTTCTGCACCGGAGCAATTAACTTTAAGTAATGGCATCGCCACAAAAATTGAGTCTTCCACTTATCGATGTCGGACCATTATTGTCAGGCGCACCGAGCAGTTCGAGCGTAAGTTCTTGCGCTAAAGAAATAGATTCTGCCTGTCGCGAAAGTGGATTCTTTCGGATCACCAACCACGGGGTTTCTGCTGATCTTCGCCAACGGCTCGACAAGTTATCCCGTGAGTTTTTTGCTTTAGATAACTCGCTCAAAGCAAAATGCGCGATGCCACTTGCTGGTTCGGCTTGGCGAGGTTGGTTTGGTGTTGGGGATGAACTGACCTCTGGTGTGCCCGACCGCAAAGAAGGCTTATATATAGGTCAACAATTGTCGGCGAACGATCCGCGCGTAATTGCCCAAACCCCATTGCATGGTGCAAATTTGTATCCGCAAGTGCCTGCCGAGTTGGGTGAGTGTGCCGACGAATGGTTTGCCGCAATGCAACATCTTGGTGCCGCTTTAATGCGCGGTGTTGCTTTGGGTTTGCAGATGCCAGATGATTGGTTTGCAAAATCTATTGCTCGTGAGCCGACTTGTTTGTTTCGAATCTTTCATTATCCGCCTATTGATATTTTGCGTGTGCCACAAGATGGCATTAGCGAATGGGGCGTGGCCGAACACACAGATTATGGGTTGCTAACGATTCTTGCGCAAGATGATTGCGGTGGTTTGCAAGTGAAAATGCCCGGCGCTGTAAGTGGCATAAAAAGCGACCTCGACGACATTTGGCTTGACGTGCCAGCAGAACCAGATGTGTTCGTTGTAAATATTGGCGACATGCTCGATCGTCTAACACTCGGCCGATATCGCTCAACTGCACATCGAGTCAAGAATTCGAGCGGGCGTGAGCGTATGTCGTATCCGTTTTTTATTGATCCGTCGTGGGACGCTTCGGTCGAGCCGCTGCCATTAAACGGCACACCACCAGCCGATGATGCCTCGCGTCGTTGGGATGGTACGAGTGTTCAAGCATGGACAGGGACTTACGGCGATTACTTAACTTCGAAAGTTTCTAAAGTCTTCCCCGCACTTTTCGCGACTATCAAATAACAGTAGACCAACTTCAAGATTGAATTGAGAAACACGCTCGGCACAAAGTAATGCTAGACCTGCGATGCACGACCCGCCCAATACGGGGCGCGCAGATCACGCTTCAGAATTTTGCCCGAGCCGGTCTTTGGTAATTCATCGCTCCACGTGACTGAACGCGGAATTTTATAGCTTGCTAAATGTTCGCGAGCGTAAACATCAACATCGGCTTCAGTAAGCGTTGAGCCCGGGCGACGAACAATCACAGCGTGCACACTTTCACCCCACTCTTCACTCGGAATGCCAAATACAGCCGCTTCGTATATCTCAGGATGATTCTCGAGCACGCCTTCAATCTCGGCTGGGTAGATATTCATGCCTGCCGAGATGATCATGTCTTTCTTTCGATCACATATATATAGGTATCCCTCTTCGTCGCGATACGCGATATCGCCGACAGTCTGATACCCATGCTTCTGGTCAGCGACGTACTTGTCGTGCTGTTTGTAATAATCAGCAAATACCGATGGGCTCTTGACATATAACTCACCCGTTTGTTGCGGGCCAAAACCAGTCACTTCATTACTGTCATCATCAAACAATTTAATTTCAACCAACGGGGATGGTTTGCCGCATGAGCCAGGCTTTCGCAACTGATCTTCTGGCAACAGCACGCAGTTGACGCCAAGTTCGGTTGATCCATAAATCTCATAGAGAGAAATCGCCGGAAAATAATCCAGATACATTTTTTTGAGCGTCATACTCCACGGCGCAGCATTGGCGACCATGCATCGCATAGATGAAACATTGTAATTTTTCTTAATCGCAGGTGGCAGGTTGCAGATCATTCGAATCGGTGTCGGCGCACTAAAGGTAGTTGTGGCTTTGTATTTATCAACTAGTCGTAACCAATCTTGCGGATCAAATTTACGCTGCGTAATAATCGTCTGACCAAACGCCAATGCCGTGACCATAAAACCACCGGGGCCACTGTGATAAAGCGGGCCGGTTGTCAGATAAATATCGTTTGGTGAAGCGCCGAGCAACTGAGCAAGTGCCAAGCCTTGCTCTGGGCTCGTGCGCGAAGTTCGTAGCGCACCTTTTGGTTTGCCAGTTGTGCCAGATGTGTAAATCATTGTTGCACCAGGCGCACGATCGGCGACAACACTTGACTCATCGGGCGACGCTGCTGCCATGAGTTCGTCACACGAAAGCATTGACTCGGGTGCGACGCCATCGTAAACCAGAATTTTTTTGACTTTCGGTATCCGCTCGCGAATGCGCTCAAAAGTTTCCGCATTTTCGGCATCGACGTAAACAACCGTGGCATCACAGTGATCTGTGACATATGCCGACTCGTCATCGCTCAATCGGTAGTTAAGTGGCACTGAAGTAATGCCAAGTTTTCGAGCGGCATTTGTCATCACTACGACACCAATCGAGTTCTGCCCACACCAAACAACTTTCTCACCGGGTTGCGTGACGCCAATATCGGTCAAAACATTGACCAGACGATTCGCTTCTTCATTAAGTTGCTTCCATGTCAGCGTGCGAATTTTGCCATTGTGTCGGTCGTCGATCACAGCCAACTTGTCTGGTTGAGTCAATGCGTACGACGTCAGAAAATCGGCCATCTGCCACAACCATAGTCAAGGTATGACTCGTAGCCTAAATGGTTGTGATTTTGATTGACGCCCAAGGGCTAAAAGCCTCTCGGCCGAATCGGCCACTGTTTGACGACATTTCTTTGACACTCAGCGACGGCGATCGAATTGGAGTTGTCGGATTAAACGGTTGTGGCAAAAGCACGTTGCTGCGAATTTTGAGTGGCGACTACTCGCCTGACTCAGGCGTCGTTCGTTACGGTCGTGGCGCACGAATTGGCATTCTCGCCCAGCAACCAGATTTGCCGAAGGGCACTGTGCGCGACGCGGTAGGTGAAGATTGGCGCGGCGAAGCAATGCTTGATCGACTCGGCATGACCGGCTTAATCGACGCGCAGACAAATGAACTTTCTGGCGGACAACAAAAACGAGTTGCTCTCGCCGCACTGCTTGTTAGCGAGTGGGATGCATTAATTCTCGACGAGCCAACCAACCATTTAGATCTCGACGCGATTGCATATCTCGAAGAATGGTTGGCAAGTTATCGTGGCGGATTAATTTTGGTAACTCACGATCGTCACGTGCTTGATCGTGTTACAACAAAAGTTCTTGAGATTGATCGCGGTCACGCGTATTTACACATGCCTGCTCAACGAAATGCTGGCTCGGGATACGCCGCTTATCTCGCGGCACGCATTGAGCGCGAAGAACAAGCTGCGACTGCCGAACAGAAACGAAAAAATTTGGCTCGCACAGAACTTGCATGGTTGCGTCGCGGTGCACCTGCGAGAACAACAAAACCAAAAGCGCGAATTGCTGCAGCAACAGAACTCGTTAATCGCCGACCTGAGGCTGCTGCACGAGCAGGCGAAATTGGTTTATCCCTCGGCAATCAAAGACTCGGATCAAAGGGCGTAGAACTACACGGCGTTGGCTTTTCGTGGCCGGGCGCAAAACCTGGCGTTGCAGCAAAAACCGATTCAGGTGCCGATGCAAGCGCGCTTGTTTTGAATCCGTTTGACCATGAACTAGAACCAGGCGATCGTCTTGGAATTGTCGGACCAAACGGTGCAGGCAAAAGCACGCTGCTCGATTTAATTTCTGGTCGACTCAAGCCAACACATGGACATATCGATATTGGCAGC
>JBILAG010000001.1:0-90065 GCA_044354345.1 Ilumatobacteraceae bacterium
AGCCAGCGAAATTATTGTGATGACCACAACAAGCAGCACGATTGATCGGGGTGACACCGTTTTAGAGGTTGTCATTGCCGTGCCAATCGTGCTGACTTTGTTGCTTATTGCAGTTCAGTCCATGTTGTTTATGCATTCTGCGCACATTGCAACTCTTTCGGCAGCTAAAGGTGCGTCGATTGCAGCATCTGCAGATGGAGAAATAGTTTCGGCAATTGATTCAGCGACGCGTACCGCAGCTGAACTTGGCGCTCAACTAGTCGGGACACCTTCGCTTACCGTAAACGATGGCTTTGTTGTGATGCGAGTGCGTGTCGTAGTGCCAAATGTGGCAATGTTTTTCCCTTCGTCAGTTGAACGCGGTAGCGAAGAACCTTTAGAAGACTTTGTCCCAGAAGGCGAACGATGATTTCGCAACGAGGTTCAGTCACAGTTGAACTGGTGTTACTCACGCCATTGCTTATGATTTTGGTGTTATTTGGTATTTATGCAGGTCGCGCTTCTGAGGCGCTAATCCAAGTTAGAAATGCCGCAGATCAAGCCGCTAGAGCTGCGTCAAAAGGTAATCGCTCACAAATACAGTCAACAGCGATTCAAATTGCCGAGCGTGCATTAAAAATGAGTGGCACATCCTGTACAAAAACAAATATTGAAACCACCGTAATCAGCCAGGGCCAAGACTTAGCCGTTTCAGTAAAAGTTAGCTGTGAAGTAAAAAGTCAGGACTTGTCACTACTTGGCACACGCCCGCGAGTTGTCAGCGCATCGTCTGTTGAAGTGATAGATAGATGGCGAGTAAATACATGAAGGCCGATAACTTTGCAGACCATAAGAAGTTTAAAGATTCTCAAGATGGCGTTGTCACAGCATTTGTAGTTGGTCTCTTGATGACCTTTATTGTTTGTGCGGGGTTGGGCGTCGACGGTGGGCGATTAGTTGCTGCTCGATTAACTTTGGCGGATCATGCTGAAAACAGTGCTCGCGTGGCGGCACAAGAACTGACATCGCTACGTACGGGTTCGCCAAAAATTGATCAACAAGCGGCGCATCGTTCAGCGTTGCGATATCTCAATGACAATAATTTAACTGGAGACATCTCTACGAGCACAAATTCTGTATCTGTGACTGTTTCGCAATCTGTAGAGATGTCAATATTGAAATTGTTTGGAGCTAGAGATCATTTGATCAGTGTTACTCGGCGAGTAGAACCGCGCGATCAATGAGCATCATTAACTCTTTAAGTCTTCGTAACTTATTAAATTTGTCACAGCAACAACTAGCCATAGCTATTCTGCTGTTCATTTTATCTGTGGTCCTAATGTGGATTCTGAGTCGGGGATTGTTTGACCTAATCAGATACTTTGCATTTCGGTTCTCACATCGTGAATCGTTTGTACCAAAGAGTTGGTTGTTTATAACGGTCCTTGGGTTAGCAAGTATCTTTTTAATTTCGCGTGGCCAAGTTGCGCGGGCGACAACAACTGAGATCGTCTCTGATTTAGATACACACCCAGAATCAGTACCAACATCGCTACCTACTCAAGATTTGATTTCTATATTGTCATGTGCGGTAGTGGTGGCAGGTTTAATTTTTGAGATCGGCAAACGCCGTGGGGGCCAACTTCGCCAACTTCAAATCAATTCAAGGCTCAGTCATCCGTCAGCAACAGCCGTGCGAACCGAAGTGGCGCTGCGCGCAACTTTTGATGTCAAATCGCCCGAACTCGAGTCAATATATTTGCAAGCAAATTCTGTAAGTCCAATTTTTGTGCCCTTGGGTGTAAGTGGTTCAAAAATAGTTTTCGTGGATATTGGTAAACAATCTGTGATCAATATTTGTGCTGATGAACCCAATCAATCTTCAGTGTTTCGTGCACTGATTGCCGCGACACTGTTTGCTAGTAGCTCACCAATTAAACCTATATTGTTACGAAAACAAAAGGCTGGCGATCTAACAGACCCGGTGTTTACTCAAGTTGAAACTCTTACAACGATTCTAGAAGCAATTCAGATCGCCAAAGATTGCCAACAACATTGTGTTCTATTTAGTGATACAGAAATCAGCAACTTTGACCTTGATGATTTACTTGCCAATAATTGTGCAATTGTCTGCGGTTCGGCGACGAGCTTGGCGACGGCAGTTTTGCAAGCAACTATAAGTTCGTGGCGATTGCTGGCAGGCAATCTTGTGATTGCACCATATGGGTTACTAGTCAATGAAGCGACTGCGATTACCGAACTGTTAGTAGATGTTGATCGCGCGTTGTTGCCAGAAATTGAAACAGTCACGTCACACCAGCAACGAGCTCACCTTGGAGACCAAAGTTGGAATGTCATGGTGCGAACTCTTGGACCAGTTGACGTTCAACTGGTTGATGGCACGATTATTGATTTTGAAAAATCAAAAACCAAAGAATTATTGGCTTGGCTTACGAGTCACAGGGCCCGCCCGACGCGAAGTGCTGCACGTACGGCATTGTGGGAAGTCAATGTGGCTGATGCAAC
This sequence comes from Ilumatobacteraceae bacterium, assembly GCA_044354345.1. Classification (GTDB taxonomy): domain Bacteria; phylum Actinomycetota; class Acidimicrobiia; order Acidimicrobiales; family Ilumatobacteraceae; genus BACL27. The sequence goes on from JBILAG010000001.1 coordinate 2,506, forward strand.
TTTTACAAATGTGGTTTCAGATGCGCGGCGGGCACTTAATCAGACGCACCTAATTTCAATTAGCGAAGAGTGGCTACCAAGAACTTTTAATGATCGATTGCCATTTCACGTCTCAATAATTAGCGATGGTGAAATTCTTGAATCGTGTATTGCTCGGGCTCAAGAACTTGCGCCTAGCCAGGCAATTGCCGAACTACATCGCGGTCTTGAACTCGTTCGTGATTTGCCGTTTTCTGGTGCTGGTTATTTGTGGCCAGACGCCGAAGGAATCACATCGCAATTGGTGCTCAACATAATTACCGCTTCAGCGATGGCCAGCGAGTTAGATCTTCAACGAGGAGAAATTGAAGGTGTATTTTGGGCGACAGCAAAGGGATTAAAAGTTCTCGGCGCACACGAAGAATTGATCGCATTGCGAATGCGAGCTCACGCTTTGCGAGGAGACCTCGCTGGAGTTCGTGGCGAATGGAATTCTTATGAGCGAGCGGTTAAGGCAGATTCATGGGCGAATAGTCAACCATCTCAAAAACTTGTGAATTTGTATAACAAGATAACTTGTGGCTCGCCAGTTTTACTAGCGCGGTAAGTGCTTACGGCCGATGCCGGTGCGCAGCGCGAAACCCCAGCGAGTGACTAGCACCATCGACTCGCGCATGATGCGGGTGTTCATTTTTGACTCACCGAATGCTCGGTCGACATACACAATTGGTGATTCAACTATTGAGCCGAGTTTTTTGCGCGAGATCACAAATGCCATTTCAGAAAGAAATGCATAGCCATCTGCTGTCAGGTTTGCAAGATCAATATTCTTCAGGCTTGCTGTTGAGTATGCGCGAAAGCCCGAAGTACAGTCTTTGATTTTTAGGCGCAGACAAAATGCTGTGTATAAATTGCCCCATTTTGACAACACGCGCCTGAACAGCGACCAATTTGTAACTCTGCCACCCGGTACATACCTTGAGCCAATAACAAGAGCCGTATCTGAATTGACTAATGAAATAAGTTTTGTGAGAGCTTTTGGGTCGTGCGAGAAATCGGCATCCATTGTGGCGATCACGTCGTATCCGCTTTCGATTGCCGCAAGCATTGCCTCGCGGCTGGCCACAGCGTAACCTCGCTGGCCAGTGCGATTTATGACTTTTATTGAACCAAGTTTCGCGGCCAGAGTTTCAGCAATTTTTGCAGTCTGATCTGGACTGTTGTCATCAACTACCAAAATTTCTGTATCTGGTGCGTCGGTGCGAACCTGGGTTAAAAACCGTGCAATGTTTGCGGCTTCATTATAAGTCGGCACGATCAGCACGCTTCGCATTAATTGAACGCTAGTTGATTGATAAACCTGCAAGAGCTAGAGCCTCAGCAACCGTGTGTGCTGGTTCAAGTTTGATGCCAGAAATATTTATGTCGACAGCACTGCTCGCCGGAATAATTGCTCGAGTAAAACCTAATCGCGCTGCCTCGCCAAGCCGACGCGCGGTGTTGCTGGCTTGACGCAATTCGCCTGCTAAGCCGACTTCGCCACACGCAACTAAGTTTTCAGCAAGTGGTCGATCTGTCGATGCTGAAACTAGAGCAAGACACAGACCAAGATCTGCACCAGGCTCACCAAGTTTGACGCCACCCACAACTGATGCGAAGACTTCATGTTGCGACAAGTTGACATTGGCACGCCGCTCAAGAACTGCCAGAAGCATTGCAAGTCTCCCTGAGTCAACACCTTGGGCAGACCGTCGTGGAGAAACGTGTGATGGTGAAAGATTGGTTAACGCTTGCACTTCAACAAGTAGCGGTCGATGACCTTCAAGTGTTGGTACAACGATTGAACCAGGCACACCTGCTCGGCGGTCGGCTAAAAATAATTTGCTGGCGTCGGGCACACTTCGTAAACCCATTTCGGTCATTTCAAATAAGCCAAGTTCGTTAGTTGAACCAAAACGATGCTTGACCGCACGCAATAAACGCAAAGCATGATGACGTTCACCTTCGAAAGATAAAACAGTGTCGACTACATGTTCGAGCACACGCGGGCCAGCGAGCCCACCGTCTTTAGTGACATGACCAACCAAAACAATTGGCAGATCGCGAGCCTTGGCCTCTTGAACAAGTCGATGCGCGCAACCCCGAACTTGTGAAACCGAACCGGGCGCAGAGTTCAAGAGCGGGTCGGCGATCGCTTGAATACTGTCGATAATGACTAATTGTGGCTCGACTTGATCAATTGATTTGATGATGTTGTTTAGCGACATTTCGGCGACGAGCCATAAATCTGGCTTGATTGCGTTTAGTCGCTCGGCACGCATGTGCACCTGTTGGGCACTTTCTTCGGCAGTTACATAAAGTGTTCGACCAGACCATGCAGCAAGAAGTTGTAACAGCAAGGTTGATTTGCCGATGCCTGGCTCACCGCCTAACAGAGTTACAGAACCGGGCACGAGCCCGCCACCGAGAACTCGATCAAGTTCTTCAACACCAGTAGTTTGGGGCTCAGAAATTGTTGCGTCTAAAGAGTCAATCGGCTTTGGTATGCCAGCTGGTACCAACGCCATACCAGTGGCGATTGAAATAATCTCATCGTCACCTTCGACATCTTCGACAAGGCTGTTCCATGAGCCACATGCGCCACATCGCCCTGCCCATTTTGGTACTGCTGCGCCGCAGTCGGTGCATCTATATACGGTGCGAAGTTTTACCATTTCGTGATCAACATTATTCGGTGGGTGTGTGGAGTTCACCTCTGCGCTTGTATGCGATCGTCACGATTGTTATCGCCATGCCGACGAGCCAAAGTATAAGAAGAAACTTAAAAAACAGTGATGTAAATTGAGCCGCGATTGCCCTTATTGCAGTGTTCTTTGACGTATAAGCCACTGATAACGCACTTCCATCAAGTGGCACTTGCCAAGTAACAATATTGTCAGCGACCAAGCCGGTTGATTGTTGTGTCTTGCCGGGAAGTTTTGCGACAAAATTGATCTTCATTGCACTAGAAAGCTCGGTATTTGCGAGTTGAAGATTTTGAGCGAATGGCTCAGCGCCAAGAACTTTTAATAGTTCAGGATCAGAGAACGCCGCAAGACCACCATCAACTTGTAAAACTCCATCTAACTTGTAAGTCGAGTTATTCAGACTTCCCTTGCGAGTGATTGAAAATTGTTTAAATGGGCCGCTTGTGCTTCCGAGTTGCGCAAACAATTGAGATGCTTGGTCAAGATCACTAAAACCATGACTGATCGATATTTGAATGCCCCCATCAGCTGTGACGTTGGGCCCTGAAACTACCCACCCTGCAGCAGTCGCATCTTCAAATCGAAACGAAGAAATCAGGCGTGGTGTTTGATCAACAACTTCTTTATCAGCCGTCATGCTCACGGTTAATACGCCAGACCCGGTTTGCCCAACATCTAATGTGACCACAGAATCAACTTGACACCCAGTGAGTGCGAAAATTGCGAAGACACCTAGTGACACTCGCAAGTAGGCGAGTCGACGACGCGCGCTTGGCACGCTTTGGCTCACTCGGTTGGAGATGGTGTTGCGTCACCAGCGCCAGCGAGAACTACTGCACTCGGTGGCACAAAGCCTTCGACGGCTTTAAAGGTGAATCGTTGCTCATCTTTTTGATCAGGATCATCTTCAACGCCGACGACAATTATTTCACCGGCATGAAACTCTTTCAGTAGCAACTTCTCTGAAAGAGGGTCTTCGATGAATCGTTGCAAAGCTCGACGAAGTGGTCGTGCGCCGAGTTGTGGATCATAGCCACGCTTGGCAAGAAGACCCTTGGCAGCTTCTGTGAGTTCAAATCCGAGCCCAAGACCCTCAAGTTGGCCGGTCAACCGCTTGCTCATCAAGTCAACCATTTGCACGACTTCAGCCATTGCAAGTTCATGGAACACGATTACTTCGTCAATGCGGTTGAGAAACTCAGGCTTAAATTGAACTTTGAGAGCCTCGTTGACTTTTTCTTGCATGCGAGCGTATGAAAGCGCTTCATCATTTTTGCCGAAACCAACATTGGCTTTGCGCAAATCTTGCGTGCCTAAGTTGGAGGTCATAATCAAAACAGTGTTTCTAAAGTCAGTGCTACGACCTTGTGCGTCGGTCAAACGACCTTCTTCAAGAATTTGCAACAACGTGTTAAATACATCAGGGTGTGCTTTTTCGATTTCATCAAACAACACAACCGAGAACGGTTTACGACGAACAGCCTCAGTAAGTTGACCGCCCTCTTCGTAGCCAACGTATCCAGGAGGCGAACCAACAAGGCGACTGACTGTGTGCTTCTCCATGTATTCACTCATGTCAAGAGCGATCAGTGCATTTTCGTCACCAAATAAAAATTCGGCAAGTGTTTTGGCGAGTTCAGTTTTACCAACACCAGTTGGACCTAGGAAAATAAAAGAACCACTTGGACGCTTTGGATCTTTGAGCCCGGCGCGAGTACGACGAATACTCTGACTGACTGCTTTGATTGCGTTCTCTTGGCCGATGATTCGTTTGTGAAGTTCGCCTTCCATGTTGAGCAATTTGGCGGTCTCTTCTTCGGTGAGTTTGAACACCGGAATACCTGTCCACATACTCAGTACTTCGGCGATTGATTCTTCGCTAACTTCGTCGAAAAGATCAATGCCTTGAGCTTTAACATCAACTTCTTTTTGTGATCGCTCTTCGAGCAGCGTTCGCTCTTGATCTCGTAGACGACCAGCTTCTTCAAATCGTTGTTCTTCGACAGCCTTCTTCTTTGCTTCTTGAACGTCGTTGATTTTGTTTTCTATTTCTTTAAGATCTGGTGGAGTTGTCATCCGCTTGATTCGCAGGCGACTTCCAGCTTCGTCAATTAGATCGATTGCCTTGTCTGGCAAGAACCGGTCAGAGATGTAACGATCGGCAAGGTTTGCAGCCGAAACGAGCGCCTGATCGGTGATCGTTACTCGGTGGTGAGTTTCGTATTTGTCGCGAATGCCCTTCAAGATTTCAATCGTGTGGGCAACTGACGGCTCATCAACTTTGACTGGTTGAAAGCGGCGTTCGAGCGCGGCATCTTTTTCGAAATGTTTGCGGAATTCGTCAAGTGTCGTCGCACCAATTGTTTGAAGTTCGCCACGAGCAAGCATTGGCTTGAGAATCGAGGCAGCATCAATTGCGCCCTCAGCGGCACCTGCACCAACAAGAGTATGAATTTCGTCAATGAACAAAATGATGTCACCACGAGTTTTGATTTCTTTGAGAACTTTTTTGAGACGTTCTTCAAAGTCGCCGCGGTACCGACTTCCTGCAACGAGTGCGCCAAGGTCGAGTGTGTACAACTGTTTGTTAGTCAAAGTCTCAGGAACTTCGTTGGCGACGATCTTTTGTGCGAGGCCTTCAATAATCGCGGTCTTACCTACACCCGGTTCGCCGATTAATACTGGGTTGTTCTTGGTGCGTCGAGAAAGAATCTGCATTACGCGTTCCATCTCTTTTTGGCGTCCAATAACTGGGTCAAGTTTTTTATCGCGGGCAAGTTGGGTTAAGTTGCGACCGAACTGATCGAGAATCTGGCTGCCACCTTTTTCTTGAGGAGTGTCTTTTGCGCCAGGTGTTTCGCCTTCGGCTTTGCCACCAGGGCCCTGGTAACCACTAAGTAGTTGAATTACTTGCTGGCGAACTCGACCAAGGTCTGCGCCGAGTTTGACGAGAACCTGAGCTGCGACTCCTTCGCCTTCACGAATCAAGCCAAGCAGAATATGTTCGGTGCCGATGTAGTTGTGCCCTAGTTGAAGAGCTTCACGCAACGACAATTCAAGAACTTTTTTCGCTCTAGGCGTAAAAGGTATGTGGCCAGATGGTGATGATCCGCCCTGACCGATTATTTCTTCAACTTGCGCACGCACCGCTTCAAGCGAGATGCCAAGTGCCTCAAGACCTTTGGCTGCTACACCTTCACCCTCGTGAATCAAACCGAGCAAAATGTGTTCAGTGCCGATGTACGAGTGATTGAGCAGGCGAGCTTCTTCTTGGGCAAGAACAACGACCCTGCGTGCCCTGTCTGTAAACCGTTCGAACAACTTTGACCGCCTTGTGTGTCAGTGAACTTTATTAAAGTGTATCGGTGAGTGTGTGGCGGATTACGACGCCCCTATTTGTGAAAGATTTCTGGATGTGACGCACGACGCAAAATTGGCAGTTTTATAAGGCACTTCTCCTAGCCTGTGGATATGGCCACCACATCGCCTTTGCTCTCTCTGCCGTTTATGGCGTTGGATCGCGACCGTGTTGATCTTGCATTACGTACTGCGGTTCAGACTAAAGATACGCACTTAAATGAACTTGCATCGCATTTGATAATTGCCGGCGGCAAAAGATTGCGACCAGTTTTATCAATCGCCGCTGCTCAAGTCGGAAACGAATTACCAGTTAGTGACGAAGTTATACAAGGATCAATTGCCTGCGAACTTGTACATTTGGGTTCTTTGTACCACGACGATGTGATGGATGAATCTCTGACACGGCGTGGCGTTGACACAGTAAATGCACGATGGGGAAATTTGCAAGCGATTCTCGCAGGAGATTTTATGTTGGCGAAAGCCTCCGAGGTTTCGGCTGCACTCGGAACTGAAGTCGTAACTTTGTTGGCCCAGACAATCGGCAGACTTTGCGAAGGACAGATTGAAGAGCTTCGTCATACTTATGATGTGTCAAGGTCGATCCCGTCATACCTTGTCAGCATCGAAGGTAAGACCGCGTCTCTGTTTGCTACAGCTGCTCGTATTGGTGCAATAGTTGCTGGGCACGATAGAAAACTAGTTGACGCTTTGACAAGTTACGGTTCTGCATACGGCATGGTGTTTCAAATCGTTGATGATATTTTGGATGTCATTGCTACCGATGGAGAACTCGGCAAACGCGCCGGCCATGACATGGAAGAGGGTGTCTACACGTTGCCAGTTTTATTAACCTTGACTTCAGATTCAACTGATGCAATTGAGCTGAGAGATCTTCTTGGTAAGCCGTTCACAAGTGATGAGCGAGATAAAGCTTTACAAATCGTTCGGTCAAATTCGGGCATTGCAAGTGCGATCGAAACCGCACTTGAATATGTGTCGATTGCAGAAACTGAGTGCAACAAATTGCCAGCGTCGAGTGCGACAACTGCGATGCGATTGGCTCCGCGTATTCTTTTAGAGTCAGTTATTCGTTAACACTGCAAACATCGCCTTGAACGAAATCTAATATTAACGAAGTTCGTGTACGCGAAGAATTAGTTCGCGAGAATCTGGATCTAACTGACGACCAGCAATCCTTTCGGTGAGAATTATTGCTTGCGCTGAATCATCGACCAATCCAGACCATCTGATGTATCCGCCCATTAACCCATGCAACCGCTCGCTTACTTCTTCAGCGTGAACAATGATTTTCAGACCTCTTTGAATCAGCACCGAAAGTTCGGTATAAAACGACTTTAACCATTGGTCTAACTCGTCAGAGTTCGCTATTGGCCGGTGCTTATAAGGCATTTGTAGCTCTTCGTAACTATGCAAATTATGTGGCGCAACGCTGATTGATATCACAAACCCAAAATCGTTTTCGCGCAACCAGATGATCTCTTCTTGGCGCCGGACCCTTCGGTGATTTGTACCAAAACCACCGGGACGCTCGCAGACAGCAAGTTTGTCTTTAATGATCCAAGTCAGATTACGAGGCGTGATACCCAGGGCCCATTTACCGCGAAGTTTTGGTGGCATCAGTAAACCTTTGTTTCAGATGTGCCAGTTACTTGAGAAACGACCAACATCAAGCGGTAACTTTACCACAGCAAATTGGGCTGGTGTTTTTGTTTTTATTATTTTGTGAAGATTTGTAAGCGCTGTTGACTTCGACGCACCTCGCGATTTGAGCCGATCTCGCAAGCCAAGGTTGCACCGCGAGCAACTTCTAAGACCCGCTCGACGGTCGCAGCATCTGGCGGGTAAATCTCGGTAAGCCATTGCCTAATTGCACGACGCGCCAAAGCGACCGGGGCAACAGCAAGAAGTTTTGCATCAGTCACATCAATTTTTTTGGCTAAGTCGTCAAGCAACATCGAATCTTCACGCAACAAGTCAGCTTGTCTATCAAGTATCGCCGCCACATCACGTTGCGAGATTGCGTCCATAAGTGGGATTAATTCGTGACGAATTCGATTACGTTGAAATTTCGGATCCGTGTTTGTTGGATCTTCAACGACTTCGATTTTGAGTTCACGACACAACTGATGCGTTTGAGTTCTGCGTAGCGCCAAGATTGGGTGCCGCTGATTGCGTTGCATTCCGGATAATCCTGACAATCCTGCGCCACGTAATAAATTAATCAGAACTGTTTCTGCTTGGTCATCGGCAGTATGGCCAGTCATTACATCGTGCGGCATAACTTCATATCTGGCGGTTCGTGCTCGAGCCTCAAGATTGGTGCCCGGCTCAACCTTGATGGTTCGCGAGATAAATTGTGCGCCAAGTTCTGTTGCCAGTTTTTCTACAACCGCAGATTCGTTTTCTGAGTTAGTTCTCAGAGCGTGGTCAACATGGATAGCAGTTACCTCACATCCGGAGGCAGTAGCGAGAATCAGTAGTGCCATGCTGTCTGGACCACCCGAAACGGCGCATGAGATTTTTTTGCCGGCTGATGGAAAGTCACACTTCGCAAGCAATTCAATAACTAGAGGATGTTTTTCTAGTTGAATAAGTCGGGCGGTCATTAGCCCAATTAGGTTATTTTTGTGCTTGTCGTTGTCGACGGTTTGGATACTTCTGTGCTGTTACTTGGCTGATGTAACCCACGACGACGCTAATAACTGCACCTAGGCCGGCGATCAAAAGACCCGCTCCTAACCACCAATGCCACACAACTGCTGAAATCATCGAGTTAATGCTAGCGATTAATCGATTGACACACCATTCAACTGCCAAGTTCTTTCGTGTGTTCTGGCGCTGAAAGTCGACGTGGCGCCGACTCGATATTAGAAATTTCTGTGAGTTCGGAGGATGTCACACCAACATCTTTGAATTTACGAAGTGTTGACAACATTCGACCTTCGATTGAACCAACCATCTTGTTGTAGGCAGTGATTGCAGTTTCAAGACCGCGCCCAGTTTTTTCGACACTTTCAAGCACGGTGTCAACACGCTCATAAAGTTCGCGACCAATGGCGGCTATTTTCTCGGCATTTTCGGCGATCTGAAATGCTTGCCAACCTTTAGCGACAGCAAGCAAAAGCGCCAATAAATTAACTGGTGAAGCGATTAAGACTCGGTTGCGCATCGCCACTTCAAGCAAGCTTGCATCGGCCCGAAGAGCATCAGCCAAAAATGACTCGCCCGGAATAAACATGATCGTGTATTCGGGGGTGCGATCAAATTGTTGAAAATATTTTTTATCAGCCAATACTTTGGCATGACCTGCAAGTGCTTTGGCATGCTCATTGAGTAATTGTTGATGTAATGCAGGATCAGATGTTTCTTGTGCTCGGAGATACGCATCAAGCGGAGTCTTTGAGTCGATTACGACGCATCCATCGTTTGGCAATTTAATTACCGCATCCGGGCGCTGCGTCTTGTCGTTGCTGGTGACGGTTGTTTGCTCAAGAAAATCGCAATATGGCAACATGCCAGCAAGTTCGATCACATTGCGTAATTGTTGTTCACCCCATGCGCCTCTGGCACTCGACGATTTCAGTGCTGATTGAAGTGCTGAAGTTGTTTGGTTCAGCGAATCAATTTGCTTGCTGATCGTTTGGGTTACACCGACTGTATTTGTGTAGTTCGATTGCAGTGCCGTTACTGCATTGCGAAGTTCATTCATTTGTATTGCAACTGGGTCTAGAAGACTTTTGGTTTCAGTTGTCAAAGTTTGTGTGCGTGCCTGATATGTGCGGTCAATCTGAGAGTTGACGTTTTCAAGAGCTTGTTGCGTAGCTTTGCCAACTTGTGCGTCAACGGCTGTGCGTACTGCATCTACTAACGCAGCCTGATCAAAATTTTGTGGGTTGATTGGTAGCAAAGTTGATTTATTGGCTTGGCGCATCACCATCACGGCGAGTACCAAAACGACAATTACTAGTAATCCGATAATTAGTTCCATCATCACAGTGTGGCACGAGGGTGTAGTTAGTATTGGCCGTATGTCAGCACCTAAAATTATTGATAGCCCGACTGGTTTTGTTGCAGAGCACATCAAAACTTATGTTGAAAGTAACGGAGCTGAAGGTCATATTTGGCGTGGAGTACCGACACTTTTACTGACAACTCTCGGTCGCAGGTCAGGCGTTGGTCGAAGGACGGCATTAATTTATGGCCGAGATGGTGACGACTATGTAATCGTGGCCTCAAAAGGTGGCAGTGCGACGCATCCACTTTGGTATGAAAACCTCGTCAAAGATCCTGAAGTTACTGTGCAGGTTGGTGCAGAAATATTTACTTGCACTTCAGCAACTTATGGCGAAGATATTGAAAATCTCACGCATCGTCAGAAAATATGGGATGAAATGGTCGCAATTTGGCCAGATTTCGCGAACTACCAAGTGAAGACCGAACGTCGAATACCACTCGTTAGATTAACTCGCAAAACTCACTCGCAAAAACTAACTAGTTGTTTTGCCGGCTTTGAAATAGATGGCCAAAACCAAAAGCGGCGGGTAAGAAATTGCAACGCCAACGATCGGCATAAGTCGTTGGTCAACGACAAGCCAAGCAATTGGTGCGAGCCAAAATATATTTACTGCGGCTATTGATAACGAGACGTTTAGGTGTCGGTCTGGGCTGCTTGCTAAATGTTGAAATGCATGTGATCTGTGTGCTTTTGAGATTTGTTGTCTATTTATTAAGCGACGAATCAAAGTCACAGTTGCATCAACTATGAATACTCCAAGCAAGATGATCGTCGCCCAAGTTATTTGCGGCTGTGTTTTCGCGACGACAAGCGAAACTACTCCCATCGTAAAGCCAATGAAACCACTGCCAATATCCCCGAGAAAAATTTTCGCTGGTGGCCAATTGAAATACAAAAAACCAACGACGGCTCCGCACAAAAGTGCTGGAACCTGCCACAATTCGGTTGCAGAAATGCTGAATAAAAAAATTGTTAAAACTAGACAACTAGTCAAAGCTTCGATTCCAGTTATTGAATCAATTCCATCCATAAAGTTAAATAGATTCAACATCCAGACGAGAAACAGAACTGCAATTATGTTGCCGACGATCCCGAGGTTAAGAGTCTTAGTAAACAATGGCATTGGAGGCAAACCGCCCAAAATATAAATTGCGATTACGGCAGCGACAAAGTGGCCGATTAGTCGTAAGCGCGTGGCTGTTACACGACCGAGGTCGTCAAGATAACCAATAGCTGCGACAAGGACCCCTGGCAGAACGATTGCATAAAAAGATTCTGTGTCTATATCACTTCGTAATAGAAGAGCAAGTAAACCAAAAATGAACGCTGCAACTACTGCGATACCACCGCCGCGCGGAGTCGGATTTTTGTGCGAACTGCGCTCGTTTGGAATATCGAATTTATTATGTTTGATTGCACTTTTACGGACTAAGTGAGTGAGCCCAAAACTTATTGTGATTGTTGCAGTGAGGATTAGAAATTTCATTTAGGTAATGAGTTAAACCATGTCACTGTTTGTTCAAGTTCTTGTTTGACCGTGAATGGCGGCGACCATTTCAGCAACTCACAAGTTTGTGAAATATCTAGCTGAAAAGAACCACAAAGTTGTTCGTAGATACGAGGCTTGCGAATAATTTGACTGGCAAGTTTCAAAAATATTAGAGGAAACGAAACAAGTCGAGATTTTTTACCCATTACCTCAGCCAAAATTTGGAGTAACTCAGTTGTTGATAGGTCGTGGTTGTCTGAGACATGCAGTATTTGATTCTGTGCACTGTCGTTTGTCGCACAAGTTTCAACCAGACTGATGAGATTTCTGATGCCTATAAAGCTCCGCAAATTTTGAGTATTTGCAAGAGGTAAAAATCGTTGGTCATTGACCCACTTCATCATCGATAGAAAATTTGCTTTTACTCCCGGACCGTAAACAAGTGGCGGTCTAATAATTGTGTATTTGAGTGTGGTTTGACCACAAAGATCTTGCAATTCTTTTTCTGCTTCGCCCTTTGAACTTGAGTATGGATCTGTCGCCTTGAGTGGGTCAATACTTTTGAACGATGTGCCTTTTTGAGTTGAACCACCGAGCACTTTTGCCGTGCTCATAAATATAAAATGCCTGTTGTCGCCCAGCGCTAATCGTTGTGAAAGTAGAGATGTCAATAGCGAGTTAGTTGAACGGTACAAGTCATGTTGAGAATTCGAGCCATCGCTTGTCACGTGTGCTCTTGCAGCCAAATGAATAAGTACCTCGCAGTCATCAACTAAGTGGTGCCACTGCGAATTGGAGTCACTGACTTGTCGTGCATCAAGAATTTTTACATCATGTGTCTGCTTGAGTTTTGGCACGAGTTGGGTGCCAATGAAGCCAGTTGCGCCGGTTACAAGAATTTTCATATCGCTACAAGTGAATCATAAACGCTGTACTTATCTTCAACGATTATTTGGTCAATAATCTCGCTTTTAATTTTCAGCGTCTAGTTTTCTTGCTTGCAATATCCCTAGGAGTGCGAGAACTCCCATTATTGATAGAAAAGGCAGATTCTGGCGTGATGAGTTGAAGTTAGTTTGTGATACCAACCCAAGAAAAAACACGAACGAAATAAACACTTCAATTCTGAGTGCCGAAAGTGAGAGTTTATTGTTCAACAATGTGAAGATAAATAAAATCGGAATCATGAAAGTGTCAACGAAAAATAATCTCAGAGCAAGCAATTGTGGAACAGTAAGTCTCACAACGTCTCTGCCAAAAGTCAGAAATTGAAGGCCAAGTAGATTTGCGAAAAATCTCCACCATGCTTCTTGTGTAAAAAGTTTTGGAGAAGCATAGCTATTCTGATATTTAATAAATCCTCCTAAGGCGAATCCAAAACCACCTGCTACAAAAGCTGTAACTGTGATTGCAATTAGAGCAAGTGGTGCTCGTTTTAGAGGGTGACGCTTCAGTAACTGACTGATCAGCCATGCAAAAATTAGTGCAACCGCTAAATGTGGCCGAAGTAATGCTGAAACTCCAAGAGCGACGAACCGCAGTAACGGCACTTGTCCTAAATAAAAATACGAAACACAAAGAACAATTTGTAAGTCTCGAAGACCAAGTGCCGATAAAAAAATGAAAAGTGGTCCAGAAAACAAAATCGCGTGCCATAGCTTGATTTGTATGCCTTGACTGCGGATGAATTCAGAACAAATTCTGTAAGTGAAGAGCAGTGAAAGTGCCTGAAAGAATTTAAAAGCCAGCACTGCATCAAACCCGATTATGTTTAAAAGCCAAACTGGTGCCACGACTATGTAGCGACCTCCGATAACTCTGTCTAGCGAAAGAGAAACACCCTGATCTATGAACTGATTCAGTAATTCGATCTGAGTGCCTTGGTCGCTTGAATAAAACGATGCGTGATCGACACCATAAATAAGTCGAATCACGATTACTGCGAGCACCCAAACTGTCGTAAATAATGTGAGGTATAGGTCGTAACGGCCAGAGCGCCTGGTGAAGAGCATCAGAACGACACCTAAGAGCAAAGCTTGAAAAATGAAAAGAATCATTATCTAATTGTCGCTTGAAGTGGTGATAATAATTTTCCAATCCAATCCCATTGACCATTTAACTTTTGTTTCAGTGTTGTTTGATTGTCAAGATTCCAAACATCAATTCTCGGAATCTCGAGTGGTTTCAGCCCGACTTGATAGCAACCCCAACTGCTGGTCGCGGCGTAAAGATACCCGACTGACGCCGCAATTTCTTGAACTTGAGAGTTGAATGCGCCGTGCGGATAACTCATTGTTGTGATGTTCTTTTGGGTCAAGTTCTCAAGCCAATCTTTACTTGACTTTAATTCATCAGTAATTTCAGTCGCTTGCAGAGTGTTCAAGTGTCGATGTGAGAACCCATGAGCGCCAATAGTCACGCCAGGTAGTTTGCTCAGAGACACCAACTCGGCTTCTGATAAATATCTATTTTCACCAGAGATCACATTTGCCGGCGTTACGAAAACATGAAATGGGAGATTATTTTTACACAGAAGGGGTGCAGCAATTGTCAGGGTGTCTTTATATCCATCATCAAAAGTGACCGAGACGCCGGAAGATGACGAGTCTTCAAGTGAGACGACTCTGCGGTCGACCGAATTAGATTGGCGTGCCAAATGTTCAATATGACTAGTGAAGTAGCTTTCAGAAATTGAATAAATATCTGACTTTTGAAATGTAGATTCTGTGTTTTTGACAACTGAGTGATACATCAAAACTCGTCGTAAATTCTGCTTGTTGTATTTAGAAACCAAATTCGCAGTGCAAATAGCTTGAGCTGCTCTATATTTCATGAGGTTCATTTTGCTGTTAGCCCTTCGGGCTTTGAGTTGTGGTGATTGCACGCCAAAGCGTAATCGCTATACCTAGATAGATTTTTTTAAAAAATGGCGACAACATAAAGGCTTGCGCGAACAATTGAATCGCTTGAGTTGGTTGATTTGTCAATTGTCTGGCGGCTCCATAGTGAGCAATTGCAAAGCGATGGCGCATGCGAAGCCTATTTGTAATTGTTTGAGGTTGTGAGCCGAAATGGATCTTTAAAACTATTAGCTCAGCGGCGAAATTTCTTAAAACACTGCTACTCGCGCTGTCGGCAAGTCGATGAAACTCGCCTAACACTTCAGGGATAAAAGAAGTTCGTGGATTTTTAGCTGCGAGGCGTAACCAGAGGTCGTAGTCCTCGGTTGTAATAATTTCTGGATTTTCATTAAAGCCTTGAACGGAGTCAAGTAGCGGTTTCGCGATAAAAGTCGTTGAAGTTGAGATGCAGTTACCTTTGTATAAAAGACGATTGTAAGTTGCGTTTGAAGCTGGGCCATACATCACTGTGCGTTGAGTCAGATCACTGTTAATCCACAGTTCGCCGTGGCAAATGAATTGATAACCGGCCGAAGCTTGCTCAACGCATTTTTGTAGTTTGTTTGAATACCAAACATCATCTGAATCCAGAAAAGCGATGAAGTCTCCGGTTGCTTCTTTCAGGCCGTGATTGCGCGATGCGGCAATAACTCCGTTATTGCTGAAGTTAAAAAGTTTGATTCGTGGGTCGGCAAAAGAATTTACTATTTCAATTGTGTTGTCAGTTGAAAAATTGTTTACAACGACAGCTTCCCAGTTTTGAAAAGTTTGAGCCACAACCGAATCGAGCGCCTTTTTCAACAACTTCGCATGATTGTAAGTTGGTATCACCACCGAAACATAAGGCTTGGTGGTCATATTAGTTTTGAAACTTAAACCAGTTTTTGCAGCTTTGCAGTAAAGAATCTATTTCTTTTTCAATATCACAATTTAGATTGAGCCCGGTTGCGAGAAGTTTGGCTGAACTAAATTCAAACGCAGGTGGCACAGTGTCTGGGGTTTCTTTCGGCTTTTCTATTGCCGGCTTAAAACCCAAAACAACTTCGCATCTTGCTGCAATGAGTTCTGCCACTTGAATAATCTGCAGAGATTTTCTGCCACCAACATTGAACAGCCCGTCTGAAATTTGTTTTTTGTCTAGTTGAAGGAGATGATCAACTGCCGAGCAAACATCAGTAAAAGGAACAAAATTGCGAAACTGCAGCCCATGCGATTTGAGTGTTAATTTTTTTGTTTCAACTGCTTGGCGACAAAGGTCGTTGGCGATAATCTGCCAGATTTTGGCATCCGGCGACATTGGCGCACCAAAGCCGTTGGCCGACCTCAATCTGACTCCCTCAAGTTGTTGCGCACTGTGCGCGCCTTCAACAATTTGTTCTGCGTCAAGATGCGTTTGTGAATAGGCGTCTCGAGGGTCAGTCTGTGACGTTTCTGAAATCATCCCACTCAGATTGTTTCCGTAAACCTGAATAGTTGAAAAATAAATAAAACGCAGATTTTTAATTTCACTGGCCTGCTCAACAATTCGACGCGTGTATTCGACGTTCACCACCTGTGCCGTTTCTGGCTCTGCACGACATTCATAGTCGTTTAGCGCGGCGAGATGAACCACATGAGTGACTTCTTGAAGCATTTGTTTAATCGAGTTTTGATTTTCAAAATCAATTACACAGACTTCGGCTTTTGGTGCCCAACTTGGGGGTTGACGCTTTTGTCTCGACGCCAATCGCAAATTGATTTCGGAGTTTTTAGAAAGATCCGCCGAGATTCGCCCGCCCAGTGTTCCGAATCCACCAGTTAGAAGGACATTTTTGGTCATCGATGAATTAGTTGCCAGTTATATGGAAAGTATGGATCGGCTGGCTCACGCCGATGTATTTCTGACGGATCATGTGGAATGCCCGCACAATTCGCAACGATAGCCATCTCGGTTCCGATTCCTTTGAATCCGTTCCATACTTTTGGTGGAACTGTCACTAACCAGTAGTTCTCTTCTCCGAGAAACAATTCTTGCACTTCACCTTTTGTTGGGCTCTCAGGCCGATCGTCGTAGAGCACAAACTTAATTCGTCCGTGTGGAACTGCGTAGTTGAGAATCATCTTGTCGTGAAAGTGCCAAGCTTTAACCGCATCAGGAAATACACATGAGAAATATATTTCGCCAAAAGATTGAAAGGCTTTATCGGTGCTCTTCAACATATGCATTACCTTGCCCCGCTCGTCAGCTATCTGCAACAGGGGTGTAATAATTACGCCATCGATCATTTTGTTTGCTCCATATATTCATTGATTTGAGATTCAGTTATTTCTCTGATTGGGTTTCCGTTATTGACGTCGCGATACCACGACACCGTGTTTGTCATCGTTTGTAAGAAGTCCCAACGTGGTTTCCAACTCATTTGTTGTTTTGCTTTGTCACAATTCAGATGCAAAAGACCAGCCTCATGCATCTGCGTAGCCGGTGTGTCAATTTTTATTTCGCCAGATCCCCAGATCTTTACAGCCTGTTTCGCAACATCGTTGACACTGTAGGCATCTGACTCATCTGGACCAAAGTTCCAAGCACCATTAAATGATTTCGGTGATTCGCCGAGGTAGTGGGCGAGTTGAACGTATCCAGAGAGTGGCTCAAGAACATGTTGCCATGGGCGAGTGGCATTCGGATATCTCAACATGATCGGCTGATTTGTTGAAAGCGAACGAACACAGTCAGGAATTATTCGATCCTGCGCCCAATCACCGCCACCGATTACGTTTCCTGCACGAACGGTGGCTGCGCCGAAATTTTCTCGAGATGTTAAAAATGAATCAAAAAATGAAGAGAAAACAAGTTCAGCCGCAGCCTTCGAAGCGCTATATGGGTCACGTCCACCTAGTTCGTCAGTCTCGCGGTAGCCATCTCGTACTTCTCTATTTTTGTAGCACTTATCGGATGTAACAAAAATCAGCGATCTAATTGAATCGGTAATTTTCACAGCTTCCATCAGGTTGACGGCGCCGCCGATATTTGTGTCGTAAGTAGTTTTTGGGTCTGCGTACGAGCGGCGAACCAATGCTTGTGCTGCAAGGTGAAAAACAATTTCAGGTTTCGAAGATTTTATGAAGCGGCTAAGGCTTTCAGAATCACGAACATCACCATCTTGGTGTTGGATGAGTTTTTTCAAACCAAGTTGCTCAAAGTGACTTTGCTCAGATTCGGCCGGTAGCGCGTAACCATAAACTTCTGCACCAGCAAGATGCAACCATAACGAGAGCCAAGATCCTTTGAAGCCGGTATCGCCAGTAACCACGATGCGCTTCCCCTTGAAGCTTGCGACTGCTTCTAAGAGCGAACCCATGGAGCCTTCCCAGATTTAAACATTTGATTAAGTAACTCCCAGTCGCGATAAGTATCCATGCATTGCCAAAACTCGTCGTGGGGGTACATCGTCATCTGTGACTCGTGCACAATTTTCTGAATTGGTTCTTTCTCAAACACAAGATCTTCGCGCGGCTCAAGGTAATCAAAAACATTTGGTTCACACACGAAAAATCCACCCGAGATTCTCCCGCCAGATGCCTGAGGTTTTTCATTAAAACCTGTGACATTATTTGTGTCATCAACTTGCAATTCGCCAAAACGACTTGGTGGCCTCACACCAGTAACCGTTAGAAACTTTTTGTTATCTTGATGATGTTTAACCAGGTTGCCAAGGTCAACATCACTTAAGCCATCGCCATAACTAAGCATGAAGGTTTCGTCGCCAATTAATTGCTGTATCTTTCGAAGCCGCGCACCAGTCATTGCCTCAAGCCCAGTATCAACAAGTGTGACGACACAGTTATGTCGGTTGATTAAACCTTTGAATTCGTGGATATTTGGTAACTCAGGTTTTGTAGGTAATTGTGTCAGCTCTCCATTTTGTTTGCGAAAAAAATCAACAACTGTTTCAGATTTATAACCCAGACACAAGACAAATTCAGAAAACCCAAAGTCTGCGTAGTAACCCATCAGGTGCCACAGGATCGGCATCTCGCCAACTTTGATTAATGGCTTTGGAATGTCATCGGCGACATCTCTAATTCTGGTGCCAAAACCTCCGCATAGTAAAACAGTTTTCATTTAGATGCTCCGTGATCTAAGACAACCAAAGATGGATCAAAAATTCGCACTGGTGTATCTGGATCACTTCTAAATTCGAGCACCGCTTGTCTTTTTGTTGCACCAGCAGTGACGACAATTCGATTCTTTGTATTTCGTAGTGTGCGCATCGAAAGGGTAATTCTTTGACTTGGTGGATTAGGTGAGTCGCTCACTAGACAACAGCTAGCGGTTGATTTAAGTGCCCAATGATCTGGCAGAAGGCTCGCGATGTGGCCGTCATCGCCCATACCTAAAAGACAAAAATCAAACATATTTACTTGGTCAATTCTAGTTGCATATTCTTTGACTGCTTCTTCAAGGCTTATGTCGGTTCGTGAACTAATCACATTGCCGTATGTGTTGCCAAGAGTTTTTTGCAAAACTTGGCGAATTTGTAGATCATTACGTTGCGGGTCGTCCTTAGCGACACATCGCTCGTCAGCAAGAAACCAGTTAACTCGTTGCCAATCTATTGACAGAGGCAATAGACACTCTAAAGATTTTGTGATGGATCGCCCAGCAGCAACAATTACATTGCAGTCTTCGTGTGCGTTAACAGTTGTTTCGATAATTTTGGTTAAATTCTTAGCCGTAAATTGAAAAACTTCAGTTTCAGACGCGAAAAGTTTCAGACGCGAATCAGTTTCGGAGAAACTTTCTTTGATCGCCACCATTAAATTCTACGATAATTAATTCCTCGTTGCGTCTGTTGCGATAAGCGCTTTCCATTTAGGGAGTTGGGAGTCAAGATGAAATAGCGCGTTTGGCTTAATAATTGGCGGTGTACCGCCTAAGTTATTGATCGCACTTCTTAATTCTTCGGTCGTCCGAACTGCTTGTACTTCAACACGACCGCGAAGTGGACTCAGATTAAATGATTGCGGATCTAAGCATTGAATCACTGGTACTCCCGCACATACGCCATCTATAACTGCCGAAGTGATCGCACTGCAGTACAAAGCATCACACTGACCAAAATAAGTAGCGAGGTCTTCTTTGCCCGAGACAACTTCAATACGTGGATGAAGATCCTTAAATGTTTGGCTCCAATGTGGTTTTAGTAATACACGTAAATTTTTAGATTCAGTTGTTTGTAATAGTTCGTTTAAAAGTTTCATTTGCGTTTGAGTAGCACTTTCAAGAAAATCAGTCGCTACCAGAATTGTTGTTACTTTCGACGCGTCGCTAGGTTTGTTGTGATTGTCAGTTGGCGTGTTTGCCAAGTGTTGATACATCAAGGCTTCAACATCGACGAGTTCATTTTCTGGATATCCGGCATCAACTAGCGATGCATGTGCAAGTGGGCCATTAACCGCCACGAAGTCGGGTCTTGGCATCATATATTTACTGATGTCTGAAAATCTGTGTGGATCAGACATAAGTCGCAGATCCCAAAATCTCACAGTTGAGTGGGCCACACCTACTAGTTGACCGTGATCGTATTTACGCCAAAGATGAATAAGCGCCATTTCCCATGGTTGGTTCTCAATTAAGTAGAAGCCGAGTCGTTGCTTTGGTAGTTGTCGCAAAATGAATTCAAGGCGATGAAATCGTATGCAGTTGATCATTGCTTCGTAGCCACGCAAAGAATTGAGCCATTCAACTTTAAAAAGTGGCCAAAAATTAATGGCAGTATCACTAAGCGTGAACGCAGGCTTATATTTTTCAATCTGAAGTGAGCGAATTAAAAGTTTGAAATAACTTTTTACTGCCTTAATAACAACTGCTGATTCACCTCTCGAGTCAATTATTAAATGTTGATTGTTTGTATTTGCGAGATTAAAGTCATTTCTTAACGAACTGATGTGAAGCAAATCAGATTTCTTATGCTGATCTACAAGATTGTGCAGCCAATTTACGTTTGTATCTTTCAACTCATCAACGAGGTTTGTCCAATATTGCGACTCAAATTTTCGCGTTTCGTTAACTGTGGCTCCGAAGCGATACCAATAATCAAAAAAAGAAATCGAGCCTGAAAGGGTTGTGTGAGTTGGTGAAGTTTTATTCGTCTTCAGTTTTGCCGCGACTCGAGATTGTTGCAATAGAGAAATAAACGCGAGCAACGGCTTCGGCGTTAATTTCTTGAATTGGGATTTGGTTGAAGTCGGAGAAATTTCGCCATTAAACGCGATCTCCTTGAACCTCAGAGAATTTGACTCGGCAATAGAAGCAATAATCGTGCTCAAGTTCTTATCTGCGGTGCATATTTGTATTTGTTCAAATTTGTGCTGATAAATAATTTCAATTAATGCGAAAATTTTCGCCAGATTATTTAATTGTGCAGACTGCGTGTATGGTCGAGACTGAAACTGTGTCATCCAAAAATAATCAAAGCCTGACTCAAATTTAAGTTTCGTTTTTGAAGAGTTAGCAACATTCTCTCCAACGCAATAAATAAAGCTGAGGATCTTTGCCCTGATTTCAACAGCATTCTGCTCTAATACATCGCTGATTGAAACAGTATTTGCAGGATGCTCAGAGCCAGTGAAGTGTTGCCAAAGTAACAAAGATTCGTCATCATTGATATTTTGCTGGAGCGTCTGGTTAGTGTCCCAGATCGTCAAAATTGAGGTTTCAACTCCAAAAATTTTGTACATCTATTTGTTAATTAGTTTTTAACTTCATCAAACGCTCAACCTCGATGATGTCTGCGGGGATATCGACAGCGTGTGTGCGGTAAGCCGTTCGTTGCATTCGAATTTTGATCCCATGTTCGAGATATCTAAGCATGTCGACTGACTCGTATATTTCTAATGGCGTCGGTTCCAACTCGGTGAATTTTTGCAGGGCACCGCGTCGGAAAGCGATGAGGCCAAGTTGTTTACCCGATGGGCGTTCAACGCCATCTGTAGATACCGGGATGGGTGCGCGTGACATATATAAGGCATTTCCAGCGAGGTCCATTACAACTTTGACGCAGTTCGGACTATTAAATTCGCCTGGTTGAATATCCGCGTAAAGGTTGACGACTTCAAGTTTCGGAGCATCTGTGAATGGCTGCAAGACATCAGAAAGCATTCGTGGATCTGTCATTGGTTCGTCACCTTGCACCATCACAACGATGTCAAAAGATATCGAATCGGCTTTCTCAATTTTTGAAATTGCTTCAGCGCACCTGTCAGAAGCCCGTTCATGAAGGTTGCTTGTAATTATTGCTTTGTAGCCGAGCGATTGGACATGATCAACAATCTCTTGGTCGCATGTGGCGACAACGACCTCATCAATTTCGTTACAAAGTTTCACGCGCTCAACAATGTGTTGAATCATTGACTTGCCAAGTATCTGGGCGAGTGGTTTATTTGGAAACCTCGTGCTTGCTAGTCGAGCCGGAATAATCGCGATAATTTTCATTTGAGAAGGTTCTTTTCGTGTAGGGCATTAACTAGTAGTTGACTTGCTTCTCGCTCCATTAAGTCACGAGTTTCGCGGGCGTACGAACCCATATGCGCCGTGATCTGAACAGTTTCAAGTTTAGATAGTTCGCCCTCGTAAGGTTCTTGTTCAAAACAATCCAGTGCGGCACCTGCGAGATGACCGGATTTCAGCGCCGTGAGCAAAGCTGTTTCATCAACCAATCCTCCACGAGAGATGTTTACTATGTACGAACCTTTCTTCATTAGGTTCAAGTGCCTTTCATTAATAATGTGATGAGTTGCTTCGTTATACGGTAAGTGCAAACTGAGAATGTCTGATTTGATGCAAAGTTCGTCTAACTCAACGTTTGGGTAATCACTCTTTGAAACTTGGGCATCACTAATTATTATTGAGGCACCAAAAGCTGATAGCAAAGTTGCAACGCGTTTGCCGATTCTGCCATAGCCAACTAGCCCAACTGTTTTGGTTTCAAGTAGCGAACCCATTAGGCCTTTCCAGACCCCGCTGCGAATTTGGCGATCCGCTTGCGAGACGTGCCTTAATAAACCCAAAATGTGGGCAAGTGTAAATTCGGCAACTGCCTTTGTCGGTGCGTCGGGTGTATTTAATACGGTTATTCCGAGTTGTTTTGCGGCAGCAAGATCAACGCTGTCTAAGCCCGTTCCTACTCTGGCAATAACCTTGAGTGATTTTGCGGCTTGCAAAACATTTTTTGTTAGCGGCTCAAGACCGGCGATTAGGCCAATCGTGTCAGTGCCGAGTAACTCAATGACTTGGTCCTCGGTCAGACGGGCCGCGAATGGGTTGAGTTTGACCTCAACCCCGGCATTCTTTAGATCCGACAGTTGTGCGAAGTTATCCAAGTTAAAACTTGACGTTGATATCAATACTTGCAAAGTTGCGCTCCCTGTTTATTGAAGATAACGCTAGTCGGGAATCTGCAAAATAATTGTTAGTGCTACCAATCGGCGCGCAATGATTGAACCATCTCAACAAATTGTGAGTTGCCAGGATCAAAATTAATAATCTCACGCATAGTTTCAGCGCGAACCTTCTCCCAGTCGGGTTGTGAAACTGAAGTCAGATAGTCCAATATTTCGGTAAAGCGTTTCTCATCAAGTTGATGCGTCCAGAATTCGCCATCGTCAGCAATTACTGCTGGCCAACCAAATTTAAGGGTTTGCACATCAAGCAACTCTGCGTCAACAAGAAATGCTGCAGTTTTTTTGCCTCGAGCAAGCGACTCGTATCCAAGAGAACTGCTTGTGAAAACAACGATTTCAGATTCATTTATAATCTCGTAACTACTCATTGAGGTTCGTCGTGGTTCAAGTTTCCATGAATAGTTTTGGAGCAAGTTTTGGTAGTAACGCTTCTCAGCATCAAAATTTTCGCTTTTACCGATAATCACAAATTGCCGGTTGTGCTGTTTGCAGTACTCGGCGATCAACGAGATAGTTCGCTCGCGACGTGCCGTGATTGCCTGATAACTGACAGGTTTACCAGGAGCAGAATCAGGGACGATGAGATTTTTGGAAATTTCTGGACGATAAGTCGAAATGTAGGCAATTGTTTGCGATTTCGAATTTACTTGCGGCGAGATATTGTTTTTAAAGCTTCCGATCGGCAAGATCTCGCCCGAAATAAATTTGCGGTAAGTACCACCGATTGCCTTGCCAAAGACGAACATATGGTCGACATGGTTGTCTTTCAATTCAGAATTTTCGAGTAGAGAGCCAAATAGGTCGCCATGCTCGCTACGTATCCCATTTTGGATAAGGACCGTGCGGATATTTGGAAATTGAGTTTTGAGCCGAAAGAACGGCGGAAAGTTATCGATAAAAGTCAAGACCAATTTTGGCTTAACAATACCGATGTATCTATTTGCATAGTTTTGAGCGCTCAGGTCACGGTCGAATAAACAAAGTAAGGCAACCGAAATATTGACTTCTTTTTCACGGAGATCAAGTACTACAAACTCATGTTTTGCAAAATAGGGCTTTATAACTTCTGCCCCCGTGACAAAATAAAGCAGAACATTTGCTCGCCTTGGCGGAAGCAACTTCCAGCGTAATTTTCTCAAAGACCTCAAAAGCCTAAATATTCGTTTCATTTAGACCAAGAAGTTCGAAGTTCTGCCAATGGAGTCGGCCACCGCGAGTCATAGATAGCGATCGCATCACGAAACTCCTTAATCGCGCTCTGTGAACCCGTATCGCTGACAGTTTTAACGATTTGCTCGTAGATTTGCGATTCACTTTTGGAAGTTTCTGAATTGAACGAAAATGATGAGGTTGACTTACCCGCTGAGATTTGGGTTCGAGGAAGAGCCTGTTGACGCAGCACTCGGCCCGTTAGTTTCGTTCGTGTCCGGCCAAGAAATTGCTCGAGTTGGGTTAATGCTGTTTGCGTATCAAGGACCGTGTCTTCAAATGCCAAAACTAAAAAGTTTTCGCCAAGCGAAGCGTGTTTGTTGATGGCATCAATCATCAACTTTTGAACCCGAGCTATTGAAATCAAAGCACGATCTGTCACCGATGCTTCTGCGAACTCTCCTGCCCATTCTTTGGCAAACCACGGTATTTTTACACCCTTTAGTTTGTACGAGAGGGTAAATTCACGCGAGCGCTCAAAAGAAGCGATGTAGTCACGGACGTTATTGAAGAGATGAATCGGATGTCGTACGACTTCAATTAGTTTAAGCCTTGCGCCGTAAGTGTCGAAAAGTAAATTAGAAACTGAAATTAGCTCATGCGTTGCGACTAGTAATGCCAGGTTCTTTGAGTTGATTTCGATGGGAATACCATCGCCGCTCTTTTTGAAAAGCCGTTTCAGGTAGACGAGACTGCCTGGATTATTTCGAAAACCCGAATCATCATCCCACCGTAGGTTGATTTCGCGACTGATCAGATTGTTGTATTGCGACAAGTCGGCATAAATTTTCAAGAAAGCTGTCGCGGCATCAGTGCTCATTTTCCCTGCTGCATGTGCGATACAGACGTATTCGTAAACATGTTCAACTTTTTTCTTTTCAACACCCGACATAGAGCCAATAATCGAAGTGACGACTGATTTTCCTCCTCCCCAGAATCCATTCACAACAATGATGTCGTTGGTAAAAGAGTTTGGATGATCAAATTCAAGAGTCAAGGTTTGCTCATTTCGTGAAATTTACTTGACAGTAAAAGTTGGTTTCCATCGACCACCTTGTTTTTCAAATAATGAGGTGTTGACCCAACGATCAATCACTGATTCAAACTCGGCAAGTGTCATTTTGTAATAGTTGAGGTACGAATCTATTTGGTCTTCGGGGTAGAGCCCGTCATAGAGCTTGACGAGGTTTATTGCTTGTTCTCGGGTCATTGCACCGCGACGAATCTCGATTCCCGCGTCTTGGGTTGCTCGACCAAAACCAAACTTTAGATACATCATGTATGCATGAAGCGAGTAAAGGCCTTGATCGTTTTGTGCAAAATTCGTGAATGTTCCTGAATTTGTAGTTGGTGCTTCGATTAGTCCGCAGTGTTCTTTTGCGACAAGATAATTTCGGTAAGGGTTCCAGTTTTCGAAATATGACCAATGCGTGATTTTCAGTTCATTTCTGCTGATGTTTGGAAACTTAAATAGTGTCAACGCGTCACTCTTAATGTTTGATTCATTTAAAATCAGATCATGTCCACCCTCTAGATAAACATCATCAATAAAAGTAAAGTCGTGAAACATTTTATTTTTTTGTTCAGATGAGCCGCCATATTCAACCTCACCCTCCTCACCATAAAAAATCAACGGAATATTAAATTTTGTTGCCATCATTAACGGCACTGTTTCAATTGCTATAAGCCATCCAAAGTATGGGAAGCCTTTGAGGATAAAGCCTTTTTTGTTTAACTTTTGCTGTTCATTTTCGTCACAGCTGACCTGCATATGGTCGTAACCATTGGCGATAAAATTTTTTAAGTTTTGGTTGCCGAGCGATAACGAAAGCGAGGGCGTGACTGTGATCGTCAACGGATGCATTCCGTATTTGTGTCTCAGTTGATACGAAACATACGAACCGTCCTTACCACCGCTTACCGGAACAATACAATCAAAAGATCCATCAGAAGACCGGTGCGAATCCAGAATTTGTCTTAACTCATTTTGGCGGATCGACCAATCTAAAGTTTTCTTCTCTTCTGCCCATTGACATGCGTTACACCAACCACTCTCATTGAAAGTGATCCTTGGACGTGTTGACATATTCAAACAACTTTTGCACCAGAACACTTCAGACATACTTTTCAACTCTAGAGTGTTAGCAATCGGCGCGCATTGATAAACCCACTTCAGGTATAGGATTTAAAAATCATTTACCAATTAGTGCGAAATAATTCAACCATCTCAACAAATTGTGAGTTGCCAGGATCAAAATTAATAATCTCGTGCATCGTTTCAGCGCGAACTTTCTCCCATTCGTCATCAGACGAAGCGAGAAGGTAGTTCAAAATTTCTTCGAATCTATTTTTGTCAAGTCGATTTGTCCAAAACTTTCCGTCATCAGCCAGCGAAACTGGCCAGCCGAACTTGATAGATGGCGAATCAATAATTTCTGCGTCAATAAGAAATGCTGCAGTTTTCTTACCACGGGCGAGTGACTCATAACCAAGAGTGCTACTCGTAAATACCACGATCTCTGATTCGTCTACCACTGCGTAATTGATTATCGCAGTTTGTCTCTGCGCGATCGTCCACGAGAAATCTTTCAATAATTTTCCGTAGTAAGCCTTCTCACCTTCGAAGTCTTCGTCTTTGCCAATAATCACAAGGCTTAGATTATTGTTTTTGCAAAAATTAGCGAGAAAAATTACTGTCTGCTCACGGCGATCAATTATCTGGCCGTATTGAATTGGAAAGCCCGGCAACGAATCTGGAATGACAGTTGTTCTTGCGATACCAGATCGGTATGTCGAGATATATGCGACTGTTTGGTTATTTGATTTACTGATCGGCACCAGATTATTTTTGAAACTTCCGATTGGCACAATTTCGCCATCGGTGTATTTGGCATATGTAGCACCGATTGCCGACCCAAATACGAACATCTTGTCAACAAAATTTTTGTGCGAACTTGAAGCTACAGAGTTGGTTTCAAAAAGATCATGCGGATCAACACGAACACCGTTTTGAATCAGGACAGTAGTGATTTCGGGGAAGCGGTTTTTGACCTGAAAAAATGCCGGAAAGTTATCAATGAAAGTTATAACTAATTTTGGCTTGACGATCTCGATATAAATAAGTGCATAGTTTTGAGCACTCAGGTTTCGATCGAACAAACATCGCAACGCCACCCAGAGATTAACTTCGTGCTCTCGTAGGTCCAATACTTGAAATTCATCCGGCGTGAAATACGGGGCGATTACATCTGCACCCGTAACAAAATAAAGCAGAACTGGTTTGTGGCGTGGCGGAAGTATCCTCCAGCGAAGTCTTGTCAGCGACTTTAGTAGTCGCCAGAGACGTCTCATTTAGACCAAAGATACTCAAGCTCATTGAGAGGGCTTGCCCATCGAGCATTATAGTTCTGAATCGTTTCGCGAAATTCGTTAATTGCTTTTTCGCTTGCAAGACTCTCAATAGATTTAATAATTTGTAAATAGATTTCTTCTTCCGAAGATGAGCCCTTAGAGACAAACGAAAATGATGAAGTTGATTTCCCTGCAGAGATTTGTGCGCGGGGCAGTGACTGTTGTTTAAGCACACGCTTAGTTCGTTTGGTGCTCGCTCGTTCAAGAAACTTTTCAATTTTGTCAATTGTGCTGTTTGGGTCTGTAACTGCTTGTTCAAAAGCAAGCACCAGCAGCGGTTTATTAGATTTGGCTAGCGAATCAATTAGTTCAATCACAGATTTCTGAATTCGTGAAATTGAGAGAAGAGCACGGTCGGCAATTGATGAATCGACGAACTCGTCTGCCCATGCTGCGGCGAACCATGGAATTTTTTCTCCCTTATAGTCAAATGAGAGAGTAAATTCACGAGCTCGTTCAAAATTTGCGATGTAGCCACTGACATTATTGAATAAATGAACCGGATGCCGAACCACTTCAATCAACTTCATTCGAGACCCGTAAGCCTCAAAAAGTAGATTTGAAACCGAGAATAATCCGTGCGACGCAATGAGCAATGCGAGATTTTTTGAATTTATTAATTCAATTACAGAGTCGCCGCCCTTATGAAAAAGGCGCCTGAAGTAAGAAAGACTGCCAGGGTTGTTTCGAAGTCCAGTGTCGTCAGACCAGCGAAGGTTTACCTCACGACCAATGAGGTTGTTGTACTGAGTAGTATCCGCATAAATTTTTAAAAAAGTTTTGGCTGCGTCATCACTCATCTTGCCGACCGAATGCGTGATACATACGTATTCGTAAATTCCGTCGACTTTCTTTTTCTCAACTCCAGTTAACGAACCAACTATTGATGTGACAACCGATTTGCCACCGCCCCAAAATCCGTCAACAATTATCACGTCATTTGTAAATGAGTTGTAATGTTTTAGTTCAAGATTCATTGACTAATCTTTTCATCTGTTGACCGTTTTCGCGTGGCAATATTGTTCGAGACACAAAACGCCCTTATCTCATTAAAGTTAAACTTTTTATAGTGAAGAGAATCAGCAATAGCAACACCTGTTGGTTTGCTGACTTGCATCAACTCTTTTAGGTGGTCCAATTTGCCGAACCCACCGCTTGCGACCACAGGTATATCAACTAATTTCGTTACGGCACTTACTAATTGACAATCGAAACCGTTTTTTGTGCCCTCTTGATCAACAGAAGTCAAAAATATCTCTCCGGCACCTAACTGTGCTCCTTGTTCTGCCCACTGCACAACATCAAGGCCAGTTCGCTCACGCCCGTTATCTGTGTAAGCCTCCCACTTGCCTGGTGCAGTTTGCTTTGCTTCGATTGACAAAACAATTGTCGAAGAGCCCCAGACTTCAGAAATTTTTGTGATCAAACTGGGATCTTTAACCGCAGCCGTATTGATCGCAACTTTGTCGGCGCCTGCACGAAGCAATGCTCGAGCATCTTCAACTGATCTGATTCCGCCACCAACAGTCATTGGCACAAAAACATGTTCGGTTGCACGGGTCACGACGTCCAACAAGTTATTTCGTCCATACAGACTGGCAACAGTATCCATATAGATAATTTCGTCTGCGCCATCGTTGTAATACTTTTCGGCATGCACTTGTGGATCGCCGACAACCCGCAATCCCTCAAGGTGAATTCCCTTAATTAAATTTGCGCCCTTGATATCAAGTCGGGCGATTAATCTAAGTATTTGTCGAGGAGTAACTGAAATTACTTTACTTGGTAACGAAGAGACCACTGCCCTTTATTGTACGACCATAAATGTGGTGAGCGAAACGAGTCAGCGAGGTTGTTGAAATAATTGAGATCCATGATCGGTTGCTCAAACATTTTTGAAGCTTGAGGGAATTCTTTCTCGGGAATACTTAAGTAGGTAAGTATTTCATCTGAAAAACGTGTCGGATATTCGCCATCAAATCTTTGTACGAGCGCAACTCCTTCTTCGCGATTTATGTCTCCAGAGCGAATCTCCTGGGCAGCATCATAAGTTGCACGACCGATTCCGTATTTAATAAAAGTCGTGTAGTAGTGAAAGTCATCAATGCGATCATCAATTGAGTTGTACTTGCTGTAAGTTCCGGGTGTGCGCTCGGGCGACGCTTCGAAACCGCCGTGCTCGACCGAGTAGTAATAGCAACTTTGCGGATGCCACTTGACGTAATAACCGAGGTAGTGAACTTCGATTCCAAGTTTTTCTAGACCTGCTGGGTTCGCAGGTAGATAAGGATCAAGATCAACATCTTCTAATCCAAAATCAGTTGTGAGATCTTTGATTGAAGTGCCACCGAGATGAATCGACGACTTCTCTGGGGCAGAAAAATATTTCCATGATCTCTTGGCAGAGTCGGCATCACCGATTGGGTTTCCATATTCTGCTTCGTTCTCTCCATAAAAAACCAAAGGTATTTGATGCAACACAGCCATTTTCGGCGCCAGTGATTTTTGTCCAAGAATAAACGCTTGAAATGGATGAAAGAGATTTTCTACGGCAAGTCTTGTTAAGAGTCGGTGTACGCGACCATTCGGCGTGCAAAGGTAATTATCGAAACCTGCATGAATCCATCGCTGAAAGTTTCGCCAACCCCATTCGGTATAAACATGTGGCGCCCATGTCACGGTCAGTGGATGCATTCCGTATTCATATTTCAGCATGTGGGCTGCGACAAAACTATCTTTACCACCTGAACCTGGAACCAGACAATCGTATGATCCGTCACTGCTGCGGTGCTTGTCACAGAGTTCGCGAAGTTCAGCATCTCTTGCATCCCAGTCAATCAGAGATTTTTTCTCAGCGACACGACAAGCATCGCAAATATTTTCATCGTCAATATGAATTGCCTGTTTTACTGAGCCAGAAGTATGTTGAAATTCAATCGCTGAGATTGGTTTTTGATTTGATGTCACGCATCGTTGACAAAAACTAACTGTGTCGGGTAGACCGTATTTTGCAATAAGCGATGTTCTAGATGGCTCAAAATTTTTAAGATCTATAGTTCTTGATTTTGGAAACAAACTCACGTCGTCATTGTAGTTTCGTTTTAATTGTTTGATTAAGTTCTTAATTCAAATCGAAGATTGGCAGGTCGATGCCGAGGTTAACAAGTTGTGAGCGTGCTGAAGCAAGTCCATCACCCATGAAGTTGAGCAGGTTCGCCGTTGCCACAGCATCAACGCGAGCATCTTTCAACCCTTCGGCTAGGTGCGAGTAATTACCAACGCCGCCACTAATAATCACCGGGATCTCAAATAGTTCGGGAAGACAATCAAGTAATTCAATCTGAAAACCGTTTCCTGTGCCGTCGCGATCAATTGAGTTGATACAAATTTCTCCGATTGCCAGATCAGAACATTGTTCTAAAAACTTTGTAAGAGTTAGATCAGTCATATTTGACCCGTTGTTGATCGCAATGTAGAACTTGCCTTTGATTTGTTTACAGTCAACTGACGCGATAATGCATTGACGACCGAATTCTTGAGCCAGTTCTGAAATAAGTTGCTTGTTGCCATGCAGTGCGCTGTTCACGACTATTTTATCTGCGCCCGAGCGAAGTAATTTTGTAGCGTCTACAACTGAGTTGATTCCGCCCCCTGCAGCAATTGGCGCAAAGCAATCATTAGTCAGAGTTTTCAGAACCTCAGAGAATTCATCACGATTTCGCTCGTTACGGCTCACATCCAGAACAATTAGTTCATCAATCGAGAAACCAACATTTGAAAAGCCATAATTTTTTTCAAGCCAATTAATATCGCCCACTTTTTGAAGTCTGAAATTTCGAGAGAGCATGAACGATCCACTGTCATAAAGGAGTGTGAAGATGAGTCTTTTCTTGGCCATGATTTATCTTTCGAGAAAATTCTTCAAAAGATTAAGCCCCATTGACTGACTCTTCTCTGGGTGAAACTGCGTACCCGATACCTGTCCTTGCTCGAAAGCTGCAACAAACTCGGTGCCATGATGGCACTTGGCTACGCCCTCAATCGTTGGAGTTAGCTCCATGAAATATGAATGGACAAAATAAAAGCACGACTCGCTAGGAATGCCACTAAAAAGTTTTATTTTTGAGTCATGTTTAACTTCACTGAACCCAACATGTGGAATTTTTAATCTCGTATCTGCAGAGTTGGTAAATTTTCGCACTGTATTTGGTATCAGTCCGAGTCCTTGAGTATCGCCGTCTTCTGAGCTCGCAGAACCAAGCAGTTGCATACCCAGGCAAATTCCGAGAAGTTTGGTTTCAGGTTGAGATAGTGATTGAAGAATCGCCTTGTCAATTGAGTTCTGTTTAATTACTTGCATTGCTCGCCGAAATGATCCGACTCCAGGAAGTATTAAAAATTTGGCCGACGAAATTTCTTTCGTGTTTGATGTGATTAAGGCTTCAGAACCCAGAAAGCGAATTGCACTGGCTACAGACCAAAGATTGCCCATGCCGTAATCAACGACTACAACCTGTTTTTTACTCACTATTCAATTGTAAAGGTTGGCTTCCACCGGCCATCTTGTTTTTCAAATAGAGAAGTGTTTGTCCAACGATCGATCACTGCTTCAAACTCGCTGAGAGTCATTTTGTAATAGTTGAGATATGCGTCTATGTTGTCGTGCGGATACAGGCCGTCGTAAAGTTTGACGAGGTTTACGGCCTGATCTCGAGTCATTGCGCCACGACGTATTTCGATTCCGGCATCTTGCGTTGCTCGACCAAATCCAAACTTCAAGTACATCATGTAGGCATGTAGTGAGTAGAGCGCTTGATCGTTTTGTGCAAAGTTTGTGAATGTTCCTGAATTTGTATCAGTTGCTTCGATCAACCCGCAGTGTTCTTTTGCAACGAGATAATTTCTGTAAGGGTCCCAGTTTTCAAAATATGACCAGTGAGTAATTTTAAGTTCACCATCGCCAATCTCGTCTTTTGATGGAAAGCGGAAAAACGGTAATGCTTCATTTTCGAGCTTTGCTTCTTTAAACACCAGATCTTGGCCACCCTCGAAATAAATATCACGAATGTATCCGATGTCGTAAAACGGTTTGTCTTTTAGAGCAGTCGAACCGCCATATTCAGTTTCACCTTCTTCGGCATAAAAAATCAGCGAGATGTTCAACTGGGCCGCAATCTTTAGCGGGCCAGTCTTGATTGCCATTAGCCAACCGAAATATGGAAACCCTTTGTGGATGAAACCAAACTTGTTAAGCGCATCCATTACGTCACCAGCAGGGCTGATTTGAATATGGTTATATCCACTTGCAATAAAATTTTTTAGATTTTGATTACCGAGGTCAAGTGCAAGTGCTGGTGTAATCGTGACAGTTAGTGGATGCATGCCGTAGACATGTTTCAGTTGATGAGCAACATATGACCCGTCTTTGCCACCGCTAACTGGAACGACGCAATCAAACGATCCATCAGAAGATCGGTGTGAATCCAAAATTTGTTTTAGTTCATTTTGTCGGCCCGACCAGTCTAAATTTTTCTTCTCCTCAGCCCATTGGCAAGCGTTGCACCAACCACGCTTGTCAAATGTGATTCGCGGTCGTGTTGACATATTCAAACAGCTTGTACACCAGAAAAGTTCGCTCATTTTGAAATTAGCCTTGCCTCATCATTTAGTTTCACCATGTAGATAGTCCACCGTCAACTATGAGATTCTGACCCGTTACATAACTTGACGCATCTGATGCTAAATAAATTAATGCACCGGTAAGTTCTGATGCTTGACCCATTCGCCCAAGCGGCACTCTGTTCGAGTATTTGTCGTCAAAAGTTTTGTTTTGCCCAGAAGAGATTCCGCCCGGAGTCAAAGAGTTAACTCGAATACCGCTATCAGCCCAATAAGTTGACAAATAACTTGTCAGACCAACTACAGCCGCCTTTGATGCCGAGTAAACAGCAGGCGTATTAATAGGTCTTCCGTTGTATTGCGAGCCTTCATATATACGTTGGTCTGGAGCGACTACGCCATAAATAGAAGATGTCTGAATGATCGAGCCGCCACCTTGGAGTTTCATCTGTTTTCCGACTGCTTGGGCAACTAAAAACAACCCATCAATATTTACGGACATGACTTCGCGCCAAGTTTGCAGTGAGTATTCTTCGAATGGTTTGAAGAATTCATGAAGGTTTGAACCCTTCGACGCAGCATTATTAACGAGTACATCAATCCGACCGAAATCACTGACGACTGCTGCAACCATCTGTGCAACAGATTCCGGTGAAGTGATATCGCAGCCAAAGCCAGAAACTTTTCGACCAGACTTTTTAGAGACAGCATCAGCCACCGATTTCGCAGCAGGCTGATCAATATCGACAACCGCAACTTGTGCTCCGCTGTCGGCAAAAGCCTGAGAGAAAACTTGACCAAGGAGACCAGCCCCACCAGTAACCAAAACAACTTTGTTACTGAGGCCAAAAAGTTCTGAAGTTTGGGTATTCGTCACTTGGCTGAACCTTTCGACATCATCCATTCAACCATTTCAAAATCTGCCTCAGAATCTATATCTAACGAGCGTTCTCGGGGCATCTCAAACAGACGGGTGCTAGACACGAACAAACTTGGATTGTTCAAAAGCGCGTCACGCCGCCAAACATAAATTGATGCATTCATGTCAAAACATTTTGGAGAATCTTGACGACGGGTTACAGCATCTTTTAGTGGCTTCGAAAGTTGAACGATTCCATTTTCGTCTTGCTCAACAAGATTGAAATAAGGGGATCGATGAGCTGGTGTGCCGGTAATGACATTGTCAGCGTTTGTCGCTGTTAAAAGTTCTAAAGAACCGATGATGTCTGCGGCAATACGAAGAGGGGCAGTTGCATCTAGGTCAATGATGATGTCAAATTGACCAAATTTTTTTTCGGTGGTCTCAACACAATGTCTGATAGCCGGAAGTTTTGGTGCGGTATCTGATGCCATTTGTGTGGGGCGATCAACAACGAAGGTTGCACCGTGAGCCATCGCAGTTGTTCGAATTTCTGAGCTGTCACTGCTAACGGCAATCTGCGAAAACAATTTAGTTTCAACTGCCTGTTGCAGGGAATAGGCAATAAGTGGCAGCCCGTTGATTAATCGCAAGTTTTTATTTGCAACACCCTTAGAACCGGCGCGCGCACAAATTGTGCAAAGAATCTTCATCGCTTAATCCATTTTCGTTTTGACGCTGCGACTTCGATTGCTTCAATAGTTTTTACAACAGTCAACGCTTCGGCGATTGAGCAGATAGTTTTCGGGTCATGAGCGATCATCGCTCTATGCTCTGCTAGATATGTGTTATCTAAGTCAGCATTAAATACCTGAGTTGCGTCGTTGAATTGCGCTAATCCAGAGAGCAAATCAATCCGTATTGTGCCTTTGTCACCATTAATTGTGATCACTCTTTGCTTGATTCGATCAAGGTAATTCAATTGAATTGATATTGCTTGACAAGTCTTTGTTTGCATCAAAATTGAAAAGGTGTCGTCTGTTTCAATTTCAAGGTTGCTGAACTTTCCACCAGTTGAAGTTAGATGACTCCAGTCACCAAACAAATATTGGACTAGGTCTAATTCATGGCTGAGATCGCGTAATACTCCACCACCGCTAGCGATCGTTGCCGAACTTGAGTTTTGGTATCTAACATTTTTGCGCCAAGTTGGCAAATATTGTCCAATATAAAAACTTGCTGATGAAACGTACCCAAGTTGAGGCAGCGTGTCGCGTAACCATGTAATGGCGGGGTGAAAGCGAAGGTTGTATCCAACACCAGCAAACCCAAATTTATTTTTAGCAATTTTTTCATTTGACGCAAAAAGTGGTTTTTCAATTAAAACCTTGCCCGTGAATTTTGCTTTGTAAAGTTCTTTGAGATCACTTTTATGTTGTGAAGTTCTGCTGGCGACAACAACGTATTCGAATTGATCGTGCTTTAGTGCATCTGAAATAGATTTGTAATTGATTACGTCTGGTTGATTATTTACGTAACTCGAAACTACGACTACTTCATGATGTAATTCACGAAGTAGTCGGGTATGTCTTGAACCGATAGACCCGGCGCCAATTACGGCAATCTTCACTGAACTTCCCTGGGCCATTCGCGCTGTGCTCGCTCAAGTTCGTCAAGTCGACCAATGTCAACCCAATATTCGTGAAGCGGAAACGCAGCAGTTCGATGGCCATCTGAAGCAAGTTTTGTAAAGTGTGTCGGCATGTCGTAGTAAGTATCTGCCGGAATATTCTCGAGCCCTTTTGCACTAATCACATAGATTCCAGCATTAACCAGATGTCGTTGAGTTGGTTTTTCTGTCACACCTACGATCTGAGTTCCGTCAACTTCAACAACACCAAAGGGAATTTGGTAATTGTCTTCGCGCACGACCATGGTTGCGATTGCGTTTTCACGTTCATGAAAGTCAATTAGTGAGTCGACAGAAATTCGTGTCAGCAGGTCACCGTTCATCACGATTACCGGACAGTCAATACTGCTTGGCAGAAGTGAAAGCCCACCAGCAGTGCCAAGTCGAGTTGTCTCGTGCAAGTATTTGATCGAAGCGCCTAGGCGCGAACCATCACCGAAGTAATCAGAGATTATCTCTGCTTTGTAATTTAGGGATACAAAAAAATTTACATATCCTTGGTCGATAAACGATTGAATTATCGTTTCAAGAATCGGCTTGCCGCCAACATTTAGCATTGGCTTTGGCGTGTCTTGGGTGAGTGGATACAAACGAGTGCCTAATCCGCCGGCCATAATTACAACAGCGTTTGATTTTTGTTTTGCCCCAATGATGTCGTCAACAGTTAAGACATCAACAACTTTGCCTGCTTCATCAACGAGTGGCATTTGGTGAATTCTTCGTTCACGCATCACTTTTAGAATCGCTGCTCGCGGCGTAGATGCTGCACTGGTTGCCGGATTCTTTCGCATTGCTTCAGCAGCAGTGATTTCAAGGTCTTTACCAGCCAAAATAGCTTTGCGAATATCGCCATCAGTGATCGTGCCGAGAAGTTTGTTCTGGGCATCAACAACTAGTGCGATCTGTAAATTTCCGGCCGTAATCGCTTCAATTGTTTGACGAAGTGTCATCGAACTCGATACAAGCGCATCTCGCCAACTAGACATTGCAACTATTCTAATTGCGTTGCGGGGTTCCCTACTACGGTCACTGAATCGTTAATACTGTGACGCACAACTGCGCCAGCACCGACAACACAATTATCACCAATCTCTACGCCTTGAATGATTACGGCCCCCGCACCAATAAATGATCCAACTCCAATTTTAACCGAGCCTGAAATTATTGCTCCAGGAGAGATAACCGCATGGTCAGAAATTATTACGTCATGATCAACTGACGCCCGAGTATTGATCACACAATTTTCGCCCGCTCGTACTCTGTTTTGCAAAACTGCACCGGCCATGATTTGTGTGTTCTCAGCGATTTTGCACTCTGCGCCAATTGTCGCCGATGGATGTTGGACCCCAATAAATTTAAAACCAAGGTTAAGCCAGTGATTATAAATTTCTTGTCGTGCTTGAGTGTTCTTGGTAGATCCAAGACCATTAATCAATTCAGTTTTTTTCGGGTCGAGAGTCTTAATAAAATTATCGTCACCAACAACTGGCACACCAAAAATTTGACTGCCAATTTCAAGTTGCGCGTCAATTATTCCGTTGACTGTTTTGCCTGAGGCGAGGAGTGCATCAAGCACAACTCGACCGTGGCCGCCACATGCGATCAAATATCTCTGTGTTGACATTGATTAGATCAATTCATTTTCGGCGATGTCGCGTGTTGATTTTGTTCCGAGGAGATCCCAATATTTGAAAGGAGAAATGCCTGTGCCAGGTCGCTTAACGACGATATTTTCGGTTGTGAGAAGATCGCCTGATTTAATTGGTTTGCTGGCAACGATGCTTCGACGTGCAACTTGCTGATTTCTTTGTTCATTAATTGTTACTGATTTTTCTGCGCTACCGAAAGCAATTTCGATGTCTCGGATGTTTGCGACGAGTCTCTTGAACTCGTCGGGTTCTAGAGACGCCTTGTGATCTGGACCAACTAAGTCGCGACTAGTTGTGAGATGTTTTTCGATGACGGTCGCACCCATCGCAACTGCGCCAACTGCAATGTGTGTGCCGACCGAGTGATCTGAAAGTCCAACTCGACAACCAAATTTTTCAACAAGAGTCAACATCGCTCGAAGATTTACATCACTGGGTGAAGTCGGATAGTCAGTAGTGCAATGCAGAAGTGTGACTCGTTCTTTTAATTCGCGCCTTCCGGCATCGCTTGACAGAGCATGTTTGCAGGTCGCAGTTGATGCTTCTGAAGTTTCATTGGTGGTCAAACCAAAAGCAATCACCCCCAGCGCTAATTCTATTTCGTCAATCGTGCTCATGCCGGTTGAAAGAATTATTCTGTCGGTACACCTTGCAACTTCTAACAAAAATGGCGCGTTTGTAAGTTCGCCTGATCCAATTTTGATTGTTGAAAGTTTAAGATCAGAAACTAAAAATTTAAGACTGTCAATGTCAAACGGTGTTGAGAGAAACTCGATACCACTGGCTTTGCAATATTCAAATAGCTCGCGTTGCTGGGCGTGCGACAACTCAAGGCGCTGCAACATTTCTAGTTGCGTTTCTTGGCCACCTGTCTGCGAAATTTGATAGTCGGCTTTTTTGGCGCTATTTGTAACTATAGAACTGGCTACAAATGACTGAAATTTAACTGCATCTGCTTTTGCAACTACCGCTGCATCAACAAGTTGTCGAGCAAGATCCATAGAACCGTTATGGTTCACTCCTGCTTCAGCAATAATAAATGTGTTTGGTGTGTTTGTCATCAAAAATTGTCGAAGAAAATCTTTTGTGTAGTCAACTTCGTATTTTTTATCGTATCGGCGATGCTATTTGCGGTGTTGCCAGAGCCGTATTTGCTTGTAGTTGCAACACAGCGTGCCTTCCATGAGGGAGAAAGTGCTGTCTCAATAGCGGTACGAATTTCGTTATGACTGAATTTGCAGTCAATGATTGAATCAGCGCGAAGCCGACCATCTTGGCGCGTGCCGATATTAATAGTTGGCACATGAAGTGCAGGAGCTTCAATGATTCCGCTCGAAGAGTTTCCGATAACAACATCAGCAATTCTCATTAAGTTGAGATAATTTTTTTGACCCAGTGAATTATGCAGAACTCGTCTCGTTGGTTCGCGTAGTACAAATTTGGAAATCTCATCATTCACATATTTGTATCCAGGGTCGGCATTGACACCAGTAAACACGATTGTCGCTTGAGCAAAATGATCAAGCGCGGTGAGTAATTCGGTGATTTCAGTAGTCATAGACACTTCGCTTCGAGTCGTCGGATGAACCGTCACCAGCAGCAATTCTTGTTGAAGTTCGATACCAATTAAAGATGCCAATTCGTCACGTGTCATTTTTTCAATATTCAGTAAGACGTCAATTCCGAGTGCTCCAACATTAAAAACTGTGTTCTGCGATTCGCCAAGTTGAATCAACCTGCGTTGATATTCTTCTGCCGCACAAAAATGAAGATTAGACATCTTTGTGATTGCATGTCTGATGCTGTCATCAAATGCACCGGTGGTGACTTCTCCACCATGAATATGCGCAATTGGAATGCCTAAAATCAGGGCGGCTTGGGCTGCACCAAGAATTTCGTATCTGTCGCCTAATACGACGACAAGGTCTGGTTTGAGTTTTGCAAAAGCATCGGCAAGTTGTGATGTAGCCCGCCCCAACGCATGAGCTATCTCAAGAACCGAATCATCAGAAAGTTCGAGATCAACCAACGCATCGGCGATAAACCCGTCTTGTTCTATGAACTTAATTGTCGAACCGTGTTGTGCAGATAAATGTGCACCAGTGATGACAAGTTGAAAATCTATTTGTGAATCTTGCTTAAGTAAAGTCATCAATGGTGCGAGCAGGCCATACTCGGCTCGAGTTCCGGTAACTACGCAAATTTTTCGGTTTGAATTCATAATCCTAAGTTTGCGCTACTCGGCACATTGATTAATGAATTGAGAAGCATTTGCGCAACTGGTAAATCTGCACGCGGCGAGTTGTCGTACATCGGCAACTGATGCAGCAGGTTCCATGCTGGTCGACACAAATAACCTTTGGCGCGAGAAGCCGTGAGCAACTCATTTCGAGTCTGCAAGTTTGGTTTCTTGAGCCGAACAGTATTCAGCCAATAATTAGAAGTTGTCCCTTTTGGTTCGCTAACAAACTTGAGAGACTCGGAACTTTTCAGCGCAATGTCATATTTATTGGCGAGGTTTCGCTTGTTGAGTAAAAACTCGTCTAATCGATCAAGTTGAGCACATCCAAGAGCGGCATTTATATTTGGCATTCGGTAGTTCCAAGCAGTTTCGTCATGCATGAACTCCCATTCATGCGCGAGTTTCGCAGTCGTTGCGAGATGGCGAATTTTTAAAGCAAGCGATTCGTCATCCGTAAGAATTGCACCACCACCACCAGTTGTGATGGTCTTGTTGCCATTAAAACTTAAAATTCCGCAGCGACCGAATGTGCCAGTGTGTTTTTTGCCAACGAAACTTCCGAGCGACTCGGCTGCGTCTTCAACTATTGGCAAACCGAATTCTTTGGCGACCAAAGAAAGCTCTTCAATATCCATTGGGTGCCCAAATGTGTGCATCGGCACAACTGCCCCAATTCGCGCACCTGTTTTTGTGTTAATCAAATCATCGCCTTGTCGAGTTGACGTTGATGCAAGATGTTTTCGCAAAGCAATTGGATCTAACCCAAGTGTGACCGGGTCGCTGTCGGCAAAGTGTGGGGTGGCGCCGCAATGTGCAACTGCATTGGCTGTTGCAACAAAACTTAGCGACGGGATAATCACTTCGTCACCAGGCTTGATGCCCGCCGAGTGCAGCGCAAGTTGAAGTGCGCAAGTGCCATTAACAATTGCGATTACGTGTGCGGCACCTGTGATTTTTGAAAGTTGATTTTCGAAACGAGTGATGAACTCACCAACTGATGAAACCCAACCAGATGACAAGCACTCGGCAACCATTTTGTGCTCATGAGGACCAATGTTTGGCTCGTGCAGAGCGATCGTTGATTTTTCAACTGGTCCTATTACGGAAGTTAGTACTTCAAGAAATTCTCGTGTTGGTAGATCGTAAGTCGTCATTTATTTAAATGTTGTACCGATCTGCCTTGTATCGCGACAAATTACTCGGGTCTGAGAACCAGTCAATTGTTCGTTGTAATCCGATTTTAAATCCTTCGGCACCATCCAACGACGGCTTCCACTTGAGAAGTTTTTCGGCTTTTTCAATTGAGGCGTGCAATCTTTCAACTTCAGAATTTTTTGGTCGATCACGTTGTTTGTCATTAGCGAGACTTAGATCAACGCCCATAAGTTTGGCGATTGTTTTGGCAGTGTCTTCGACAGAGATTTCAAAACCACTGCCAAGGTTGATTGTTTCGCCAATAATTGCGTCGCTTTCGGCAGCGGCGATGAAGCCAGATGCTGTGTCTTCGACAAATGTGAAGTCGCGCGTTGGAGAAAGCGACCCAAGTTTTACTTCTCGGTTTGTTGCGAGTTGACTAATAATTGTTGGGATAACCGCCCGCGCAGACTGTCTTGGTCCATATGTATTGAAAGGTCGAAGAATACCAACAGGTAAATCAAACGAAGCATGAAAACTTAACGCAAGTTGATCAGCGCCAACTTTTGATGCCGCATATGGCGACTGCGGATGCAATGGGTGCTTCTCATCAATTGGTATGTATTGCGCAGTGCCGTAAACCTCGCTTGTCGAAGTTTGTACAACACGCGAAACATTGTGTCGTCGCGCCGCCTGCAAAATATTTAATGTGCCCTTGATATTTGTATCGATATACGTGTCGGGCGAATGATACGAATATGGAATCGCGATCAATGCTGCGAGGTTCAAAATTACTTCTTGACCAGATACTGCAGCATCAACACCGTGTGGATCGCGAATATCTCCGGCGAAAACGTCAAGGCTGTCACGAACGGACTGGCTCACATCGTCAAGCCATCCCCACGAATTGAAGGAGTTGTAAAGCACAAATGCTCGTACTTGATGTCCGCGTTTAACGAGTGCCTCTACTAAATGCGAACCAATAAATCCATCTGCGCCAGTTACGAGAATCTTCATTTGCTATTGACCTATTGATCCGGTCAGTTTGGAGACCAAAACTGCCAATATCACTGAAATGAAAACTGCTAACACGACTCCACTAAAGAGGCTAGTGATGGCGATCACGCCTACTGATCGGATATTCCAAGAATTTGTCGTCAGTGAGGTTAAATTAGAATCTTGAATCTCCACTTGCACCGCATGCGATTTAGTTGTATTGGAATTTCGATTTTTTGTGACCAAAAACAACGTAATCAGGCTCAGCACGATGATCGCGAGAGACCTGACCGTAACATCAAGGACGGTAAGTGACATGAGTTTCGACACAACCACGACTTCTTCTAGCGTATCGCCGGAGGCACCTGAAGAGCATCAAGACAAGAATCAAGTAGTTGTTGCGCCGCGTCAGACAAACATGTGGTGGGCAATACCAATGTTCACAATTGTTTGGCTAGTTACGAGTGCGATAATTATTTCTTCACTGGTTCGCGTTAACTATTGGGAAGTCGCACCCGGTTCAGCTGAGCAAGTTAACTCTAGATTTTCGTTTGACAAAGATGCTCTTGCGCTTGCAGATCGGTACAAGCCAACATCGCCAGTTTTATTCGTTACTGCATTTGGATCAAAGCTCTCCGCACTTGACGCTTTACTCGGCACGCTTGACCCAGATGTAGATGTATTGAATCGCGTACAAAAATTCGGCGATTCAACACCTGATCAACAAAAGAATCTCGGATATCAGTCAATGACAACTGCAAAACAAATTGCAGAATATGTCGCCATGAATCGTTTGGGCTATGAGGTGTCTATTACTTATGGAGAATTAGTTATTGATCGATTTGTTTGCGAGGCCAAACCGCGTCCACTTAGTGCATGTTTGCAACTTGGAGTTGGCGACACAATCACATCTTTTGATGGCATTAAGATTCCGTCGTTGGCTGACCTACTTCCGCTTATGAAGAATTATTCGCCAGGCGATGTCGTTAAATTAGAAATCACACCTCATAGAACGACCGATTCAGTTACCAAAGATGTCGAGTTGATTGCAAGTCCAGATGACGCAAATCGCACGATTATCGGAGTGTGGCCTGCTGACACGCGAATTGTTAAGTTGCCATTTGAAGTTGATATCGACACTGATCTGATTGGTGGGCCATCTGCCGGTCTTGCCTTTACGTTGGCTTT
Organism: Ilumatobacteraceae bacterium; assembly: GCA_044354345.1. GTDB lineage: Bacteria > Actinomycetota > Acidimicrobiia > Acidimicrobiales > Ilumatobacteraceae > BACL27. The sequence goes on from JBILAG010000001.1 coordinate 45,456, forward strand.
ATTAGACGAATTAACTCCTGGTGATTTAACAGGTGGAGTTAAGGTAGCTGCGACTGGCACGATTGACGGCGACGAAACAGTCGGTGCGATTGGTGCGTTGCGTCAGAAAACAGTTGCCGTCAAAGCCTCTGGTGCCAAAGTATTTTTCGTGCCGAGTTCGCAATCAGCAGAAGAAATTGAGGTGGCTAAGCGTATTGCGGGATCAAAATTGCGTATTGCTCCAGTTGCAAATCTTGGTGAAGCGCTAGCAATTCTCAAAGAGTTGGGGGGTAGCGACATTTCTAATGACGCGATAGAGCTCTAGTCAACGTTTAACCTTATATATATGGCGATTACATTCTCGCGCCCTGACCCTTCATCCCCTGGTGCGGTTGGGTCAGCACAATTCAATATCGCGAGGCGTGGTTATGACCAAGGTGAAGTTCGTGACTTTTTGAGGATGGTCTCGGCCGAGTTGGCCAGGCTTCAAGAGCGAGAAAGATTTTTAGAAAGCGAAATGCGCGCGATGCAAACTCGTGGATTGTCTGATCCCGGTGTTCTCGATGAAGCAACGGTTACAACTCTTCTCGGCGAAGAGACGGCTCGTGTTTTGTCTGTTGCTAGAGAAGCGGCACAACAGATGCGCATGCGTGCCGCAGAAACTGCCGAGAGATTGGTGCGCGAAGCAACTTCTGAAGTTGCAAGGTTACGTGAAGAAGCAGAAATTGAAAACGAGCGTCGGCGAAGTGATGCCTTAGACGACAGTGAATCAGAGATAGAACTTGCTAAACAGCAAGGTCGCGAAATGATAAACGAAGCTCGCGCGTACAAAGAGAAAATGTTGACTGAGCTCGCACGGCGTCGTGAACTTGCGAAACAGCAAATCGAACAATTAGTTCGCGATCGTGATCGGTTGATGTCAGCATTTGAACGTGCGCGGTTGGCAGCCAATGATGTGATGGGTGACTTGACTGAATTTGATGAAGCGGCTGGAGATCTAAAGCAAGCCATCCCTGAGGGAGTGGTTGACGAATCATTGCACAATGTTGTGCTTTTTGATCGAGAAAAATTTGAAGATGACACTTTGGATAATTTGCGCCCAGAAGTTGCAAAGTTTTCTGACTTTGAATCAGCGCAACAGATAGAACAAATTTCGCTAACTACAAATGACAAAGAGTTAACTTTTGCTGCTGAAGAACCTTTTTTGACGTCGTCAGCTGACTTAGAAACTGAATCGCTAGTCGAACCAGAAGTAATGTCGGAAGTCGAACCTGAAATCAAATTAGAAGTCCAGCCAGAAGTAGAAATAGAAATAAAAGCAGAGGCACAGCCAGAAATAAAACTAAATGTAAAGCCAGAACCAGATGAAGGCCATAGGGCGAATGTCATTCAGTTATTTGGCAGAACTTCGCGTCGCTTACATCCTTCGACTGATGCACCGCCATCTGAAGTAGCTGAGACACCTGAAGTAGAGCTAGAAGTAAATCCAGAAGTCATTGACACCGTCCAAGCGCTCGACACAGATACGAAGTCGGAGCAAAAGCCTGCAGTACTTGCGCCAAAAAAGTCAAATGTTGACGATCTCTTTGCGAAATTACGGGAGGCAGGTGCGAGTTCTGTAGCAAGTTCGATTAAACAAGCCGAGCCTGTTCAGAAAAAAGTCGTTAAGTCTGACCCGTCAAATACGACAGCTAGTACAGCTAGTACAACTAGCCAAACACCGGTTTCGGTGAAGCCAGATCCGCAGATATTTACCAAGCGTGATGAGGTTCTAGCCCCAATAGTCGAAGCACTGTCTAAAAAGTTTAAGCGTGTTCTCGCCGACGAAGAGAACTCAGTTCTAAACTACTTGCAAAACAAAAAAGCTCAAGTTGCATTAGAAACAGTTCTGCCGAGTTTTGATAGTCAAGTTCAATCATTTGTCGAAGCCACCAGCAAAGATTTGATTGAGGCCGCGATGGCTGGTGCGCAATCACTTTCAAAAAGTCTTAAAGCCGATCTTCGAAAAAAGATTAGTAACACGACGGTGATGCAAGTTATGTCCAAAAAACTTGCCGATGCAATTGTGCTTCCTTTGCGAACGCGAATTCAGAAATGCGTCGAGAAAAGTGCCGGTGACACTACTGAGATGTCAAGTTTGATTCGCACGGTGTACCGCGAATGGAAAATGCAGCAGATAGATAAACTTGTCAGCGATATTGCTCGTCTCGCTTACAGTCGAGGCGCCTATCTAGTTCTTGATGCGGGAACAAAAGTCTGTTGGATGGTTGATCCGAATGGTCCTGCATGTTCAGATGCAGAAGATAATTCGCTTGCCGGCACAATTGCACTTGGAGAAAATTTTCCTACCGGGCACGAACATCCTGTTGTTCATTCAGGATGTCGCTGTCTTGTAGTTCCAACGCAGAGGTAGTCTTTCCCGTATGCGGAACCCTTCAGACTTACCAAGATCTCCGTTTCCTCGTCGTAATTCGACAGGAGGTTTTGGTTTCAGTGCGTTTAAAAAAGGCCGAGCAATTTGGAGTGTGATATTCGCCGTATTTGTAGTCGGTGGAATTTCGGCTCGAAGCATTTCTGGTTTCTATGTTGACTTGCTGTGGCACGATGTACTGGGTCGCACAGATATTTTCTGGGGTGTAATCACCACAAAAATTTCTCTCGCCGCAATATTTGTGGCAGTTTTTGCAGTTGCCATGTTGATCAATTTGTGGCTTGCTGATCGTCTCGCACCAGAAAATGTGCCGGTGTCTGCAGAGCAAAGAGCGCTCGATGGGTATCGGCAGTTAGTCGCAAAGCGCCAATGGCTTGTTCGCATTGTGGTTTCAGTTGTGCTCGGACTTCTCGTCGGACTACCAGCCACAGCACAGTGGCAAGACTGGCAATTGTTTCGCAATGCGCAACAGTTCGGTATAAAAGACCCGTTGTTTTCACGAGATTTAAGCTTTTATATTTTCCGTCTGCCATTTCTTGAATTTTTAGTTAGTTGGTTGTTGGCGGCACTCGTATTAATAACCCTCGTCACAACAATGATCCACTATCTAAATGGTTCGATTCAGTTGCAAATGCAGGGTCGTCGGGTTACTCCACAAGCAAAAGCTCACCTCTCGGTTTTGTTCGCGCTAATTGCATTGTCGCGAGCAGCGTCATATTGGCTTGGCCGCTTTGAACTAACTCGCTCAACTCGTGGTGTGGTGCAGGGAGCAACTTATACAGACGTAAATGCTCAACTACCGGCAACAAGTTTGATGATTCTTGTTTCGCTTGCAGTAGCAGCTTTGTTTTTATGGAATGTTTTGCAAAGAGGATGGCGACTTCCTGTTTTAGCAACAATGCTTTGGGTAGTTGTCGCAATTGTCGCTGGCGCAATTTACCCTTCACTTGTACAGCGTTTTTCTGTGCAGCCGAACGTCAGCACAAAAGAGCTTCCTTACATCGAACGCAACTTGATTGCAACAAAAAATGCAATGGGTTTGAGTGATGTCAAACAAGTTGATGTCAAATATGGCTCGATCACAGCAGCAGATGTCTCTGCAGATGCCGAACCATTGCGCGATGTTCGACAACTCGACCCATTGCAGATGCGTGATCGGTTTGTTTTGGATGAAGGACAGACTTCGTACTACGCGATTCGTGATCTAGATGTTGACCGTTACGCGATTGATGGACGAGTCCAACAAGTGCTTGTTGGCGCCCGAGAGTTAAATACTGATGGCATACCGAACCGCACTTGGGTTTCACGTCACCTTCTTTATACACACGGCTGCGGACTCGTTGTTGCACCAGCAAGCAAAGTCACGGTTGACGGTCGACCAATTTATACGAACCTTGATGTGAAGCGACCCGAGTTGTATTTTGGCGAAGGACTTAATTCTTACGCATTGGTAAATAGTCGCGAAGTAGAACAGTCATGTGCTGATGGCAAAACAAGTGCATTCTCTGGAACGGGTGGTGTGCAACTTTCGTCACTTGTTCGCCGAGCAGCATTCGCCGTTCATTTTGGCGAGTACAACCTCGTTGGATCAGGCTTGATCACACCTCAGTCGCAGATAATGTTTTTTCGAAACGTTCGTGAGCGAGCGGAGAAAATTGCACCATTCTTAAAAATGGACTCCGACCCGTATCCGGTCGTAGTTGACGGAAAAGTCATGTGGGTGTTGGATGCATTTACAACAACCGATCGTTATCCGTATGCGCAACGGGCGAATATCGATCAATTGAGTAGCGGCAGCGGACTAAACACAAACTTTAACTACGTTCGCAACAGTGTAAAAATTGTCGTTGATGCCTATGACGGTTCGATGAAGTTTTATGTCGTAGATCCAAAAGATCCAATTATCAATACTTGGCAATCCATTTATCCAAAGTTGTTCACTTCAGTGTCACTCGCACCGAAGCAACTTGTTGAACACTTTAGATATCCAGAGGATTTGTTTAGAGTGCAAACAAACACTTACGGTCGATATCAGTTTGATGACGCAACAATGTTTTTTAATCGCAACGCTGCATGGAGTGTTGCTCAAGCGCCGGCAATTGAACCAGAAGGATTAACTAGTGCAGTTTCTGGCGGACTCGTAGACGACTTGAATTCAGTTAATACCGGAGAAGTTCGTGATGCCAGCGTGGCGCGGTTCGAACCGTATTACACGATGTTTCATGAGCCAAATAGTGCCCAAAAAACTGGTGTATTTTCAATGTTGCGTCCGTTTGTGCCGTTCTCAGCAGATAACGCAAGAAAAGAATTGCGTGCGTTTATGACAGTTTCAAGCGACCCTGCAACTTATGGTCAGTTGACAGTTTTCAAAATAAATGACCCGCTTCCAGAAGGACCAGCAACAGTTGCCGCAGAAATTGGCAGTGACCCTGCAGTTTCTCAACAGATAACTTTGCTCGACCAAAGAGGCTCTCGAGTAATTTATGGTGACTTGCAAATAGTCAACATCGGAAAAGGTTTGGTCTATGTTCGGCCATTATTTGTGCGACCGGATGACCCATCGGCAAAACAAATATTTGTTAGAAAATTTCTTGCGTCATACAACAACAAAGTGGTTCTCGCTGACGATCTAACTTCGGCAATTGCTAAATTGTTTCCGGGCTTCAAAGATAATCTTGGCGACAGAATTAATGACGGTTCTGCTACGCCAGCCGAAGACACAGCAACTAGTAGTGCTCCAACCGACGACGCAGCAACGACTGATACAACTTTGCCGTCAAGTACGGGTGGCAATGCAGCATTGGATACTCCGAACGCATTGCTCGCAAAAGCTGAAGAGTTATTTGCAGAAGCCGACGCAGCTCTTGGTAATACTCCGCCAGATTTTTCTTTGTATCAGCAGAAACTCGCAGAAGCTAGAAGTTTAATTAGCCAAGCAATTTCACTAATCGGCGGCTGAGAATTTTCTAAAAGCAAGTTTTAGAATTATTGAGTTCGACGAATTTGTTCAACTAGTTCGGCAAGGTCTTGCCTGAAAGCAATTTCGTATCGAGCTTGTTCGTTGGCGATTCTGATTTGACTAACACGAAGTTGTTCTAAAGCTTCGCGTGAAACACTGTCTTGTGAAGACTTAGTAATAGTCTCAATTTCTGATCCAAGTTCGTGAATCTGATTTGAAAGCTCAGTGGTCATCGTGGTAACCCGTTGATCGATGATTGAAATTTTTTGATCTAAACCATTGGTTAATGCTGTCACGAGTGAGAGGGCATTTGTTCGCTTAGTTAATTCTTCGCGCAGTGCGACGAGTTCTGTCTTCAGGGTTTCCAAGTCAGACTGTGAGGCTTTTGGAGTTCGGTTGAAGAGTGCCATCGCACCTGTGATTATGGCACGCCGATGGTAGCCTGTGCGTTACGACGCGGGGTGGAGCAGTCCGGTAGCTCGTTGGGCTCATAACCCAAAGGTCGTAGGTTCAAATCCTACCCCCGCCACCAATTCTCAGTAAGTTGAGGTATCCATGAACAGGCTTGAACGAGTGCGGACAATTCGCAAATCATTGGGTGCAGGTTCGGCAGTCGTCGGAAGTTGGATGCAAATTCCTGATTCGAGTATTGCAGAGATCATGGGTCGCGCTGGTTACCAATGGGTTGCAATCGACATGGAGCATGGCCCCGTTTCGGTTAGCCAGCTGCCTGATATTTTTCGTGCGCTTGAACTCGGGGGCACACTCCCTTTAGCGCGCGTCGCAAGCCCTTTGCCAATTAATTGTCGACAAGCTCTTGACCAAGGAGCTGGTGGTGTGGTGATTCCGATGATTTCTTCGGCCTCGCAACTTGAAGCGATTATCAGTGAATGTCACTGGCCGCCTCGTGGGCGACGCGGAGTGGGCTTTCAACGAGCAAATGTTTTCGGAAAGTTTTTTGATTCGTATCTCGAAGAATCACAAGAGGCTCTTGTCGTCGCCCAAATCGAACACGTTGATGCCGTTAACAACCTTGAATCAATTGTCGCTGTGTATGGTTTGGATGCGATCATGGTCGGCCCATACGACTTGTCGGCATCGCTCGGCATTACTGGTGACTTCGAAAACAAAAAGTTTCTTGACACGCTTACTCAAATTCTCAAAGTGTGCGAAAAATTTAAAATGCCATGCGGAATGCATGTTGTTCAGCCAGATACAAAAATGCTTGAGCAACGAATTCGTGAAGGTTACACATTCATTGCCTACGGCGTCGATACCGTATTTTTGAATCAGGGCGCAGCTGCGCCACTTTGATTGAAACTTGCCCAGCGATCAACATTTGCACAGTGACTAGGTATTCAAACTTCACGATATGAGTGCAAAAGTTTTAAAAGTCGGTATCGCTGGTTATGGCGTGGTCGGTAAGCGCCGTGGTGATTGCGTTGAACGGCACCCTGATCTTGAACTCGTCGCGGTTTGCGATCGGGTATTCAAAGACGATGGAGTATTACCAAACGGTGTAAAACACTTTCGTACCTACCAGCAACTTTTAGAACAAAAACTAGACGTCTTGATTGTCTGTGTAACCAACGACATCGCCGCAGAAGTTACTCAAGCGGCTTTGAACCTTGGTCTTCATGTGTTTTGTGAGAAGCCGCCAGGTCGAGACATTGCCGACATCACTCGTGTAATTGAAACTGAAAAGAAAAATCCAAATTGTCGATTGATGTATGGTTTTAACCACCGCTACCACGATTCGGTGCAAGATGCACTGAAAATTATTCGTTCTGGTCGTTTCGGCGAGATCATCAATATGCGAGGTGTATACGGAAAATCGAAGTTAATAACTTTTAATCAAGCCGACTGGCGAGCTAAAAGAGAAATTGCTGGCGGAGGAGTGCTTTTAGATCAAGGCATTCACATGGTTGATCTAATGCGTCTGATGGCCGGTGAGTTCGTAGATGTCCAGAGTTTTATATCAAACGGTCACTGGGGATACAACGTTGAAGATAATGCGTATGCATTAATGAAAACCAAAGATGGCGTTGTGGCGATGCTCAATTCATCTGCGACCCAATGGCGACATCAATTTAGTCTTGATATAAATATGCAACGCGGTGGTGTAATTTTGCGAGGAATTTTGACCGGCTCTAAAAGTTATGGAAACGAGACGATGACACTCGTAACTGCCGACCCAGATCGAGACAACGGTGACCCGAAAGAAGAACTTTTTGAATACAAAGACGACCCATCTTGGGATTCTGAAATTGCAGCGTTCACGCAAAGTATTCTTCATAATCAACCCGTTCAAAACGGCACGTCACGCGATGCCTTCGAAACAATGAAACTTGTCTATAAAATTTATTATGCCGATCCAATTTGGCGTAACAAATTTGACATAAAGAACCCTGAGGTGCCCCAATGAGCGATACGTCGATGCCCGATCTGTCGATGACCGATCTGACAATTAATGATATTCAAGGTCTCGTGATCGCGACGACAGAACTTGTGCGCAGCGTAGGTAAAAAATTTATTCGCGCAAATAGTCAAGAAGCAAAAGAAGTTGTTGATCTTCAAGTGGGTGGGCGTGAAATTAAACTTGCCGCCGACAAAATTTTAGAAAAGCAACTGATTAAAGGAGTACACAGTTTCGGCTTTCCTATCCTTAGCGAAGAAACTGGGTTCATTGATTCAGGTAAATTCAGAAATTTGCTTTGGGTAATTGACCCATTAGACGGCAGCTACAACTTCAGCAGAGGCCTCGGACCTTCGATGATTTCTTTGGCATTATGGCAAGGCAATGAGCCCGTTCTTGGTGTGTTGTTTAATTTGGTAACAAAGCAACTGACTTTTGGTGGACCCAAAATCGGTGCATACGTTGAAAAAGTTCTTGTACATGTGTCTGATCGTGAAGAACGTCGCCAGGCGACACTATGCACCGGGTTTCCAAGTCGGTTTCCAATTGATGATCCGCGAGCCGTTGAAGCCTTCGCAACAACAATGCGCTCGTTTGGAAAAATACGGATGATTGGCGCAGCGGCAGCCTCGTTGTGGCTTGTTGCAACTGGCGCAGCCGATGTTTATGCCGAGCACAACATTATGTTTTGGGATGTTGCCGCAGGCTTGGCAATCGTGAATGGCGCAGGGGGCACATTCGAAATCGAAGGAGTTAACTTGCCCGAGCGAATCTTCAGCGAGCCATGCACCGTGGTTGCAAGCAACGGTAAATTTGATGCATCAGTGTCAATGTTTGACGCTGTGCGAGGGTTGTGATGACGAGCCTTGATACAGGTGTCAAAGTTGTTCGTAATGTTGGAAGATTCACGATTGGTGATGGTTCAATTTCAGGAGTCGCAGATTTAGTAAATTCGCAACGCACTAAAGATTCACCTAATGCGGTCTATTTGATCGATGAGTTTTTTGAAAATAGTAGAAATGTTCTTGACTCGTTAGGAATGATTGCGGGCGATGCAAAACACTTTATAAAAACCGCAAATGAGCCGACAACTCAAGGAATCGATGAACTAGTAAGCACACTTCAATTGTCAGGCCATAATCATCCAGCAACAATTGTCGGCATTGGTGGCGGGATCACGCTAGATACTGCAAAGGCTGTAGCGAACCTATTGACAAATGGTGGCAAGGCAGCCGACTACCAAGGTTGGGATTTAGTGCGTGTACCTGGTGTTCACAAAATTGGTGTACCGACTATTTCGGGCACTGGTGCTGAAGCAACACGCACATGCGTGATGACGAATCTCGAAACCGGCCTCAAGTTAGGTATGAATAGTGATTACACAGTTTTTGATCACATCATTTTGGACCCGGGTTTGACCAGCACTGTTCCGCGAAATCAATACTTCTATACGGGTATGGATGCTTATATTCATTGCATTGAAGCGTTAGATGGTTCGTACCGAAATGCAATTGGTGATGCGTATTCTCGAGAAACCGTAAATCTTTGTCGCAATATATTTTTAAGTAGTGACATGATGGCTGATGCTCGACGCAGCGATTTGATGGTCGCCAGTTATTTGGGTGGGTGTGCAATCGCCACGAGTTATGTCGGGATAATCCACCCATTTTCAGCGGCGTTGAGTGTTGTCTTTGGCATGCATCATTGTGTAGCAAACTGTGTCGTGCTTAATGCGATGAGTGAGTTTTATCCTGAAGCACATAGCGAATTTCGAAAGATGATTGAGTTGCAAAAAGTTGAACTACCAAGCGGCGTGTGTGCCAACCTTACTGATGATCTACGCCAAGCCTTGATTGCCGCAACGATCAAACACGAAAAGCCACTTACTAACGCATTGGGTACCGAGTTTCGAGCCACGCTCACGGACGCAAGGATCATCTCGCTGTTCGAGAAGATGTAAAGATCTCAGAGTAAAATCAAGATATGCCTGGGTACGAACTTATTGGTGCCGAAGAACAGGCGCAAGTAGACGATATTTTTCAACACGGCGGAGTGCTGTTTCGTCACTCTTTTGATCACCTACGCCAAGACCGTTGGAAGGTTCGCGATTTTGAACAAGAGTTTGCAAAATCTGTCGACATGCCGCACGCTCTTGCGGTTACATCTGGCACCGCAGCCCTGCGGGTTGCACTTGCTGTTTTAGATTTACAACCAGGCGACGAAGTAATCACCCAGAGTTTTACGTTCGTCGCCACCGTTGAGGCGATAATTGAAGCAGGAGCAATACCGGTGTGTGCAGAAATTGACGGCACATTGAATATCGATCCTGAATCATTGAAGTCGTTGATCACCCCGAAAACTAAAGCCGTGATCGCAGTGCACATGCTGGGTACACCTGCTCGGCTGTTCGAAATTGATGACATTTGTCGAAAAAATAATCTCACTCTTATTGAAGATGCGGCGTGGGGATGCGGCGGCTCACTTGATGGCCGGCCGTTGGGCACTTGGGGTCGAATGGGAACCTTTAGTTTCGACTTTGCAAAGACTATGACCACTGGCGAGGGTGGAATGATCGTGTTTCAAAATGAAGACGATTACAAAGTGGCCGCAGCATGGCATGATCATGGTCACGAGAACAATCCGAGTGTGCCACGCTGGGAAGACACCCGCGCAAGCAGTGGTTTCAACTTTCGGATGACAGAGATGCAAGGTGCAGTTGGTTTAGCTCAGTTGAAAAAACTTTCACACGTCGTGACGATGCAACGAAAAAATCGAGATTCAATGTGGGCGGCGATAAAAAATCTTCCTGGAATTATTCCGCGCGAAGTTCCGAATGGGTCTCACGAAACCGCCGACGCACTTATATTTAGTGTGGCCGACAAGGCAACTGCAAGAAAATGTCGTGATTCGTTGTTAACTGAAGGTCTATCAACCAAAATTTTACCCGAGGCAGTCACATGGCATTTTGCTGGCACTTGGACGCACATGTCTGAACTTGTGGCACGGCATGGCGGAGACTTAGCAAAAGCTTTTGGGCCATCGCGGTCGCGACTCGAACGAGCGGTTTCGCTGCCAGTTGTTGTAAAAATGGATGAGACGGTTCCGGCGAGATTGCACACCGCACTATCAAAAGTTTTGAGCTAGCAAGACTATGGCTCAGCCAGTAATCTCAGTCATAATTGCCGCCTACAACCAAGAGCGATATTTGACAAGATGCTTAAGGTCATTGCTTGCACAAAGTTTCGCGCTTGACAGGTTTGAAATCGTTGTAATCAATGACGGCAGCACAGATCACAGTGCAAACGTGTTAAAAGAATTTAGTGACGAAATAGTTTTAATAACAAATGAGAGCAATATTGGTTTACCTGCATCGCTGAACAAAGCCATCCGTCGAGCGCGAGCACCGTATGTAGTGCGTGTAGATGCCGATGATTATGTGAATAACGAGTTTCTACACCTACTGCATGAGTTTCTGCGCGAGAATAAATACATGGATGCGATCGCTTGTGACTATTTGTTGGTTGATGAGCAAGAAGAGGTTCTCGCTCGAAACAACTGTTTGACTGAACCAATCGCTTGCGGCATTATGTTTCGCACCGAACAGTTGATTGACATTGGTCTGTACGACGAGTCTTTTTTGCTGCATGAAGAAACTGATCTTCGGTTGAGGTTCACTAAGAAGTACAAAATTCATCGACTTGAGCTACCTCTATATCGATATCGTCGCCATGCGAATAACTCAACTAATGATGTTGAAGCAATGGAACATCACCGTCAGCGAATTATTGAAAAGCACGGCGAAGAGCACGCCGAAAGGTCCGGTCAATGATGATTTCTATGCGTTTTGGTAATCGATTAGTTGGCGAAAACGACTTACCATACGTCATCGCTGAAATCGGGGTCAACCATGAGGGTTCACTCGCGACAGCAAAACTTTTAATTGAAGCGGCCAAGCGTGGTGGGGCTGATGCCGCGAAGTTTCAAACTTACAAGGCGGGTTTAATAGCATCAAAATTTTCGCCGTCATATTGGGATACGAGCAAAGAGCCAACGACTAGCCAGTATGAATTGTTTACCAAATACGACTCGTTCGGCGAATCCGAATATAAAGAGCTTGCAGATCATTGCAAAAAATTCGAGATCGAATTTGTTTCGACGCCTTTTGATCTCGGCGCCGTTGAGATGCTTGATCCATTAGTGAAGTATTTCAAAATTGCATCAGCGGACATTACGAACCCACCATTACTGAAAAAAGTTGCCGCAACAGGCAAGCCAGTTATTTTGTCTACTGGGGCATCGAATATTGGCGAGATAGATGCGGCATTAGCGATATTGCGTGCAGCAGGTGCTCAACAAATTTGTTTGATGCATTGCATTCTCAATTATCCAACTCGAGACCAAAATGCTCATCTGGGGATGCTCACGGGTTTACACAATCGTTACCCAGAGCTATTGCTTGGATATTCCGATCACACGTTGCCAACAGAAGATATGACAAGTTTGATCGCAGCACATTTGCTAGGTGCAGTTGTGCTTGAAAAGCATTTTACTCTTGATAAAACTTTGCCTGGCAACGACCACTACCACGCAATGGATGAATTTGATTTGGCAAGATTTCAAGTCAAAGTTAAAAAAGTTCACGAATTACTTGGGCCAACACGTGATAAAGCGCCAATCGCCACAGAAGATATTTCACGACTTAATGCGAGACGGAGCATCGTCTTAACACGTGATCTCAAATCTGGGCACGAAATTGTTGAGAGTGATTTAGTTGCGAAACGTCCTGGTACTGGTGTTAGTCCGATCAGTTGGGATGAGGTAATTGGCAAAAAAGTAGTTCGAGATCTACCAGAAGATCACATTCTGACTTGGGATGACTTAACTAAATCATGACCCGAGTTGTTGCCGTGGTGCAGGCGCGCATGGGATCACAGCGGTTTCCGGGCAAGATGTTGGCAAAACTTGGTGAACGTGACTTGTTGGGTTGGGTATTGACTCGTGTATGTGACGCTGAACAACTAGATCAAGTCGTGCTCGCAACTTCAGACAGTAGCGACGACGACCAACTCGCCGATGCTGCATCAAATTTTAATGCGCTTGTCGTTCGGGGTAGTCAAAACGATGTCTTAGATCGATTCGTACAATCGGCAAAAGTTTCACAAGCAGATTTAGTAGTTCGGGTTTGTGCCGACAATCCATTTATCGCCGCCGAAGAGATCGATCGCTTAGTCTTTGCCCACGAATCTGGCAGCTATGACTATTCGTGCAATCATCAGCAAAAACTTAATAACAGATATGCCGATGGTTTTGGCGCCGAAATTCTTTCTACAATACTGTTAAACAACATTGCAGATTTGACTACCCAGCAGTCGCATCGCGAGCATGTCACAAGTTACATTTGGGACAATATAGAAAAATACAAAATTCAGGCGGTGGCAGCACCAGCTGAGCTGGCGTTTCCTGAAATTAAATTAGACATTGATACTCCACAAGATATGCAAAAGTTAGATGAATTTGTCAATAAATTCGCGATAACTACTAAGTCAAGCGCAGCAGAAGTCGTAATAGCTTTCAATAAATTTAAGAATTCTTGAGTAGTCTGCAGGGATGTCAAATACAAAACCAGAAGTCGTGATTCCACAAACACCTGCGCCGAGCACTTTAGTAACCGAAGATATTACGGTTGGCGACGGCGTTGAAGCCGTTAGCGGCAAGACTGTCTCTGTGCACTACGTCGGTGTGGCATGGAGCACCGGAAAACAATTTGATGCATCATGGGATCGCAATGAACCATTTGATTTTGGTTTGGGTGCCGGTCAAGTTATTTCAGGCTGGGATAAAGGCGTTGCGGGTATGAAAGTTGGCGGACGACGCAAACTTACAATCCCGCCAGACATGGGTTACGGCAGTCAGGGAGCAGGCGGAGTAATTAAGGGCGGCGAGACACTTGTGTTCGTTGTTGATTTACTAAACGTCGTTTAGTCAGCCGAGACTTGTTTTTTGCGGTAGTGGTTTCGACAAAGTAGTTCGTAACGCACTACATCACCAAATAAAGGTGCGACCGTATTTTTGTCGGTGTCACCGACCATCACGGTTTCACCTTCAACTACAACTTTTTCATTTACTAATCGAGCGTTGTTTGTTGCTCTCGCGCCACACCAACAACGAGCCTCAACCTGCATTTCAATTCGTTGATCGGCGATTTCAAGCAACCGCCTAGTGCCATCAAATAATAAACCCTTGAAGTCGGTAATTAGACCAAATGCATAAACATCAACATGAAGTTCGTCAACAATCAACGCAAGTTGATCGCATTGTTCAACTGTGCAGAATTGAGCCTCGTCACAAACAATAAATTGCAGCGGCATTCGCGATACTGCCAAATCAAACAAATCAATCTCCGGAGCCATCTCAATCGCTGGCGTTGAAACACCAAGGCGGCTTGTAACTTGGCCGCCGTCTCGATCAAGTTTTGTCAACAACAAACCAGCTAAACCGCGACTAGTTAAATTATGGTTTATTTGCAACGCCAGCGTGCTTTTACCCGAACCCATTGTCCCGTAGTTAAACCGTAACGTTGCCATATCAGGTAAAAACAATACTCCGTTGTTGCTGATACTAAAAAAGCGAATTGACGAATTAGTGAATTAACGTGATTATCAATGACTTCTGAAGAACTCGCAAAATTCATTGATCACACACAACTTGCCCCTGAAGCAACCTCAATCGACATCGCCAAGCTTTGCGACGAAGCTCGTGAGTTCAATGTTGCCGCAGTTTGCTTTTCGCCATCCTTTTTGCCGTTGTCAGCCTTATTGCTCGCTGATTTAACATCTAGCAACATTAAAGTCGCATGCGTCGTTGGGTTTCCATCTGGGGCACATTCAGGTGCAGTGAAAGCTTTCGAAGCGAGACACGCCACACAAAATGGCGCCACAGAAATCGACATGGTCGTAAATTCGGGTTTTGTGTTTTCGGCAAATTGGCTAGAACTTGGCGATGAGATTGCCCAAGTTCGTGCTGCGATACCTAAAACAACTTGTCTCAAAGTAATTATTGAATCGGCTGCGCTGACAGATGCACAAATAATCACGGTGTGCCGAGTAGCCGTTGCAAATGGTGCAAATTTTGTTAAGACCTCAACTGGGTTTCACAAATCTGGCGGCGCAACCATTGAGGCAGTTAAATTAATGCGCGCAACTGTTGGCGACTCTATTGGTGTTAAAGCCAGTGGAGGAATCCGCACTCGCAAAATGGCGCTAGAAATGATTAGTGCTGGCGCTACTCGTCTCGGAACTTCGGCAACTCAAGCGATCCTCGCCGAATAGTTTTTAATTTGAGAAACCACGCATCGGCAACGAAGTCCGTTGAAGCCAATTATCAATCGGATAATTCGCCGTACCGTCGATTGCATGAAGTGTGTAGGCATGTCGCGGTTTGTCACTTGTATTTGGCCCCGAGCGATGCGGCAAAGTTCCGTTAAGTAAAATAAGAGTGCCCCGCGCTGCTTCTAGCGGCACAAGACCTTCAGTCGGGTACGGAGTCGAGTCAAAAACTTCGTTATATGTTGACTTTCGATCTGCAGTTAGTCGGTTGCGATATTTAACTGGCAGACGATGACCACCAGGAAGTGCCCACATGCAACCGTTCTGTGTTGTCGCGTCGTCGATTGCAAACCAAAAACCGATTACAGATTGTGGGTCAGTCCACAGATACGTGTGGTCAACATGGCTAGTGACCTCGCCACCGATCCGCGGTTGTTTGAATATGTACATCGACTGTAACAATTTTTCTTGCTTCATGCCGATTGACCGTGCAACCGCAGCAAGGCGACTTGAATGACTGAACTCATCGAATACCGGGTCAAGATCATGCATCGCGTGACCAAGCTTGTTGAGACATAAGTGTGCATCTTGACGAAGTTCGCCACGCTCATTGAATGCATCTTTTTCAAAGAAGCAACGAATCTTGTCGCCACTCGTTAAAAAGTAATCATCTGAGGCATGAACTGCAGTGCCGTCGGCAGTGAACACAGTTGCTTGTTCTGGGGATGGGCAATACTTTTCTGCAAGAACCATGGCTTGATCGCGAAGATTTAAGCAAGCCTGTTCACCGACAAAGTTTGGTAAAACTAGATAACCATTTTGATCAAAGAATTCTGTTTGTTTCGCTGTCAAGCCTTCTTGAGTCATCATCTGATTTGCCTAATCGCCCGGGTTTACAAATACTGACTCTTCAGGAAACGCAACCGGCAACATTTCGCTGAGTTTTCGTGGCACGCCGTTGACTTCTAGCAACATGTTTGCACCACCATGCTCCCACAACAACTGTCGACATCGTCCGCATGGTGTGACTGGCTCGCCGTTACCGACTGTGCACACTGCGACGAGTCTTCCGCCACCCGATTTGATTAATTCGCT
Organism: Ilumatobacteraceae bacterium; assembly: GCA_044354345.1. Lineage (GTDB taxonomy): Bacteria > Actinomycetota > Acidimicrobiia > Acidimicrobiales > Ilumatobacteraceae > BACL27. The sequence goes on from JBILAG010000001.1 coordinate 61,661, forward strand.
GACCAAACCACATTCAGCACAAAGGGTTAATCCATAAGAAGCATTTTCAACGTTGCATCCAGTAATTATTCTTCCGTCGTCAACAAGTGCAGCCGCACCTACATGAAATTTTGAATAGGGCACGTAAGCATTTTTTGCAACTGCTAATGCGGTTGTCCGCAAAAGCTTCCAGTCAATTTGAGTTTCCATGTTTAAACCACAGTAGTGCGAATTAATCGTTTAGCTATTGCTGACGCTCGCCAGCACTTGTTTGCCGAGTGCTTTGACCGCACTTACTGCTGCGTTGTGATCAATTGTTAAACATTTGCGATCTCGCACAACTGTCTTGCCGTCAACTACGACATGGAGTACATCAGCACGAGTAACTGATGTCGCAATAGTCGTATGTGGATTGAAGTTAGGTGTCAGCGAAGGCGAATCTGCATCAAGCACAATCAAGTCTGCTCGCTTACCGACTTCAAGAGAGCCGATCAAATGATCTAGTTGCAATGCCCGTGCACCATTAATTGTTGCCATCCGGACGATGTCGAGTGCCGGCAATACAGCAGCATTTTTAGCAATAGTTTTTTGCATATAACCGGCCAGGCGAATCGCAATCCAAAGGTCAAGGTCGTTACCTGACGCAGGGCCATCGGTGCCAAGTGCAATATTGACGCCAGCCCTTTGCAGATCCAAAATTCGAGCAATGCCACTTGCGAGTTTAAAGTTTGATGCAGGGCAGTGAACAACCGTTGCTGAGTTGCTGGCGATGAGGGCGATGTCGTCATCGTTTAGGTGCACTCCGTGCGCGAGAACGCTTCGACGCAACAAATTTGTATCTGCAAGAACTTGAATTGGTGTTCGACCACCATGACGCTTCGCAACCAGTTGCATTTCGCCAACAGTTTCAGCCGCGTGCACATGAATGCGTGCCTCATGTTTTGCCGCCAATGCAGCGAGAGTGTTCAAGTGATCTTCGCCGAGCAAATATGTGCTGTGCGGAGCAACCCACCCAGTTGAACCAAGTTCGTCACGCGGGGCTTCAAGCCATTTTGTAGCCCATGCGAGACGCTCATCAAATGGCAGCGGCTCTGGGCCATCTGATTCTAAAAAGTTTGGACCAGTTTGAATTCGCATGCCGCTCGATTTAGCAACTTCTAGTGCCGCATCCGGCAAATAATACATGTCGAGCGAAGTCGTAATGCCACCAAGTAGAGATTCAAGAGCTGCAAGTTCTGTGGCCGCATGTACTGCGTCGTAGTTAAGAACTTTAATTTCGGCGGGCATTAGACGAGCAAGAAAATCTTCGAGACTCATGTCGTCGCCAAGCCCACGGAAGAGAGTCATGCCAAGATGAGCGTGAGTATTAATTAAACCTGGCATCACGATCGCCCCGCGAGCATCTATAACTTCAGTAGCAGTGTGCTCTAGTTTTCCGTTCGCAATTTCTCGAATTGCGCCGTCTGCGTCAACGACTAGTGAACCGTTTTCAATTACTGAGCCTTTTGTGTCGACAGTAACTATTTGTGCGTTAATAACTGCGATTCGGTCTTGATTTGTGTTTCGGTCGCTCATGATTTTTGGCTTTCAATGTCGATTTGTTTAAGGATGTTTGCTAGCAAACCGCCAACTCGAGTCGCTGATGCTTTGCCTATTGCTAGTACTTCTTCACCAGATAATTTTTCACCCGAGATCCCGGCTGCAAGATTTGTTGCAAGTGATAACGCAAGAACTTCCATGCCCATATGCCGAGCAGCGATTGTCTCCATCACAGTTGACATGCCGACCAGATCGGCACCCCAAATGCGCGCTGCGCGAATTTCTGCAGGCGTTTCAAAATGCGGACCATGGAATCCCATATAGACACCCTCATGCAAAGTTGAATCAACTTGATGCGCAATTTTTCGTAATCGCAAACTGTATGCATCAGTTAAATCAACAAATCGTCCATGTAATGGTGCTGGCGCATCGGCGCCTGTCAATGGTGAAAAACCTGTCAGATTGATGTGGTCTGAAATTAGAGCTGTTGCACCAACGCCCCAATCTTGGCGTAAACATCCCGCAGCGTTGGTCAACACGAGTGTCTTGCAACCAGCAAACGCTGCAGTTCGCACTGCGTGCACTACCGAATTAACTCCGTGACCTTCATAAAGATGTGTTCGACCAGTGAGCAATAGCACCTTGGATTTACCGACCAAAACACTTTTCAAAGATCCGCCATGGCCAATGGCCGAAGGCTTGGTAAAACTAGGAATTTCAGTTACGGATATTTCATTCGTTGCTTCAAGTACAGATGCCGCGTGTGCCCAACCAGAACCTAAAACGGCAAGAATGTCGTGCTTTGAACCGAACTTATCAACAACAAAATCTGCGGCAACTTTGGCTAATTCGTATGGATTAGTTTCAGCCGCAGAATTCATGACTAAATGCTATGCCGATCTACTGACTTTGACTTATTTTGGAGTGCCTTCAAGTTCGTACAACACGATGGTGCTTGATTTTGCCACCCACAAACCAGCGCCTGCCTGCGTGAAATATTTTTTAAGTTCGTTGAAGTACCAAATACCAGTACGTGAATAAATCTCAAAATCAGTTACATCACGATCAACAGTATTTCTTAAGTCGCTCTTCGTCGGTACCTCAAAAAATAAAACATGTTTCGTCGCCTTCGCCAAATTCTTAATCGCAGACCTGGCATCCTGTTCGTCGAGGTACTGCAACACACTTTGACAAATTACGAGATCAAATTTTCTATTCGGCGCCCAAGAACTGATATCACGAAGGTCATGACCATATTTCTTGCAGGCGTGTTCGCTGATGTCTACTGACACAACTTTTGTGCGTTCGTAATTCTTGCGGTACCAGTCACTCCAATATCCGACACCTGCGCCAACGTCTAAAACTGATCGCACTTGAATATCCCACCAATTGCAAAACTGATGCACACCAGATGCGAGCGTTTCAATCTTTCGACGCGAATGCATAGGCGTCGTTGAATAAAAGCGTTTAAAAAAACTTGCATCGAATTGCGATCTAGGCACCTGTGTTGTGTATCAGGTTTATGAGTAGCCTTGCCACACGAGAAATAACCCAAGTAGAAATGAGACAAAATGTCGGTCTATGACACAAAAATTGCTGGTTTGACTGGCGTGAATGATCTGCTGAGTTCGCTAAAAGGCTCAGTAACGCTCGTCGTAAACGTAGCCTCTAAGTGCGGTTTGACTCCGCAATATACGGGTCTTGAGGCGCTGCAGAAAGAATTTGCGGCACAAGGTTTCACTGTGTTGGGCGTGCCGTGCAACCAGTTCGGCGCTCAAGAACCAGGCTCGGCGAGCGAGATCGAGACTTTTTGTTCAACAAATTATGGCGTTACTTTTCCGATGTCCGAAAAAGTTGAAGTTAACGGCGCAGACCGTCACGCTTTATACCAAACGCTTACGCAAGTTACAGACGGCGAGGGTCACTCGGGCGACATTCGCTGGAACTTTGAAAAGTTTTTGGTTAGCAGAGATGGCGCAGTTGTTTCAAGGTTTAAGCCGCAAACAACACCTGACTCAGCAGAAGTTATGGCTGCAATCAAAGATCAGCTCGCCAAATAAGTATGGCAAAAGTTACTGTCGCTGCTTTGCAGATGTCGATGTCAACTGAAGCTGCTGAAAATATTGCAACTGCTGAACGACTTGTACGAAGCGCAGCAAAACAGGGCGCACAAATTATTTTGATCCCAGAACTATTTGAGGGTCATTATTTTTGCAAAGATCAAACAACGCAAGACCTGAACCGTGCGATTGAGATGTCTTCGCATCCGACGGTGGCACATTTTGCCAAGGTTGCAAAAGAACTTAGTGTTGTTTTGCCGATTAGCGTTTATGAACGGGCTAATAACTCGTTATTTAATTCGGTAGCGATAGTTGATGCGGATGGCAAAGTGCTTGGCACATATCGCAAGAGCCATATTCCAGATGGGCCGGGATATAACGAAAAGTTTTATTTCAGTCCTGGTGACACAGGCTTCAAAGTTTGGCAAACCAAGTATGCGAAAATTGGTGTTGGCATCTGTTGGGATCAATGGTTTCCAGAGGCTGCGCGGGTGATGACATTGCGTGGTGCAGATATTTTGTTGTATCCAACCGCTATTGGTAGCGAACCATCAAATCCTGAACTTGATTCTTCCGGTCATTGGCAGCGAGCGATGCAAGGCCACGCGGCAAGTAACTTGACGCCAGTTATGGCCGCCAATCGCACAGGGCGCGAAGTTGGTCGTGCGACAGAGATCACTTTTTACGGATGTTCATTTATTTGTGACGCAACTGGAGCAAAAGTTGCTGAAGCAAATCGAACTGAAGAAACTGTATTGCTGGCGACTTTTGATCTTGAAGTACAGAAACTTGCACGAACTTTTTGGGGATTATTTCGTGATCGTAGACCTGAGTTATATAAGCCGTTAATGACTCTAGACGGCTTTGACGCGTGAGCATGCCCGCCGAGTTTGCTCGGCATGAACGAACCGTTATTTGTTGGCCAGCAAGAAGTGAGATTTACGGTCTGCGCCTTGCTGAAGCGCAAACTGCACATGCTGCTTTAGCAAACACGATTTCGGGTTACGAACCTGTGACGATGATTGTAAATCCAAGCGACGAATCAGCGGCACGCCGCGTTTGTGCAGAAAACGTGGATGTTGTCGCACTCGAAATTGATGACGCATGGTTTCGTGACTCTGGGCCGAATTATGTAATTGAAAATGGTGAACTGATCGCAACGTGTTGGCAATTCAACGGCTGGGGCGAAAAATTTGTGCCATTCGATAAAGATGCGACGATTGCGTCGCGTTGGGCCGCCCAAGCAGGTCATAAAACGCGCAAAGTTGATATGGTTCTTGAAGGTGGGTCATTAAATGTTGACGGTGCTGGAACGCTAATCACAACTGAGCAATGTTTGCTCAACCCGAATCGCAATCCGAAACTTTCGCGTGAGCAGATCACAGAACGACTTTGTCGAGAACTCGGCCAGCGCCAAGTTGTATGGCTGCCATTCGGTCTTGCTCTTGACGACGACACCGACGGTCATGTCGATAATGTCGCTTCATTCATCGGGCCAAAGACTGTGATCATGCAGGGTTGCGACGATAAAAGCGAGCCAGATTTCGCGCGCTGTGCGGCAAATATTGCAGTAGCGAAAGACGCAGGGTTAACCGTGCACGAGATACCAGTTTTGCCGTTCGTCGTAACTGATGGGGTGCGAGCAGTTGTGCCATATTTAAATTTTTATATCTGCAACGATGCAGTTATCGTGCCGGTATGTGGACACGATGCTGACAACGAAATGCTTGCGCTACTTGGTGAATACATTCCTGATCGGGATATTGTCGGGCTAAAAATCGGCGCAATACTTGCGCATGGTGGTGGCGGTATTCATTGCATCACTCAACAAGTGCCGGCGATTTAGCTAATTTGCTAATCGATTAACTAGTCAATTAATGCGTCGCTTCGCACTCGGCGTTGTTCTGCTTCTTCGTGGGCTGCGAGTACTCGCCCAAATAGTTGACGGGTTCGTTCGACGCGACCGATAACTCCTGGCTCGGCGGTGTAAGCAAAGATCGCAGCATGACGGGGCTTTGATGTTGTCGGAACACGAGTAACACGATGCAACGAATGTCGACCACGAAAAATTTGTAAATCGCCAGCGTGAAGCTCAAGAGTTTTAACTTCTGAGCGGTCATCCTCAAGAACTTTTTGAATTCGCTCAAATGATTCATCATCTGGGGTTCGAATCATTGGAACATATTCAAATAATCCACCTTCGTCTGCTTCGTCGATCATCGCAGTCACTGCAAATTCATTTGTGTCAAAGTGCCAAGCAAATTGTTGACCAGGGTTAAGAATATTTGCAGTCAAACCTGCCAGAGGGTCTGCATAACAGTAAACAGAATCTGTCTCAAGACAATCTCTAATAAATGCTGTCAATGCGTCACTACGAAACAGCACGTCTATTGCCAGCGATGCATCCCAAGAATCTCCAGGAATAAAACCACTTGAGCGCTCGGTGAATGTGTTGACCGGATGGTGGTCAGGGTAATCAGGGTTTTTTGTTGAATGAAAATATGGATTCATGCTCGACGTCGAAAAGTGAGTTGTCTGTTTGCGCGCGATGATTTCTTGGCTAATAATTTTCACGGCAGTCGGCCGAAGCAGATTTTTAATTACTGCACAACCGTCGTGTTGCAATTGTTCGCGCGCATGAGATAATGCAACTTTGTATTTAGGGCTCGCAGTTTCGTCAAGCGGATAGACGTTGAAATCAACAAGATCGTCAACGCGATACAAACGAGTCATCTTGTGGTGCAGTTCATGATTCCCAGGGTGGTGTCCAGTCACCTTCAAGTCGCATTGAAATTTTCGCATCATCTTCGATTCGTTTGGCCACATGCAACTCGGCTGCGTTGGCACCGTAACGTTCGCTAGCAATCGTAAATGCATGCACTGCAGCAGCAGTCATTGGTAGATCTGCGTTGACTTGTTTGCCAAGTTCGCGAATTAGACCCAAATCTTTTAAGCAAAGTTCAAGCGAGAAAGACGGGTCGTAGTGACCTGCAAATATTGAAGGCGCATCGTGCCGCGCTACAAAACTGTCGCCAACACTTTCTTTAATGGCACCCCAGAGCGTGCCAAGTTCAACTCCGTTAGCGATGCCAGTTGCAAAGCCTTCGCCGATTGCGGCGGCTGCGATGAACCAAAGTTGATTTGTTACAAGTTTGACGACATTGCCCGTGCCGAGCGGGCCACAATAAATAACAAGACCAAGATTTTCTAATATCGGCTTGACGCGGTCAAGACTTTGCTTTTCACCACCGACAAATAATGTCAATTTTCCATTTCGCGCACCGTCAACTGCGCCAGTTACGGGTGAATCTAAAACCGAAACGCCTGTTGGAGCTTTGCTCGCCAACTCGATTATTAACTCTTTTCGGTTGGTCGTCAGGTCAACCCAGATTGCGCCGTGTTTGAGACTCTGCAATGCATCATTATCAAGCATGACTTTTTCGACATGTTCTGGTCGGGGCAGAGAGGTGAACAACACATCAACTTGAGACGCACACTCGGCAACTAATTTTGACGCAGTGGCGCCGTGGTTAACGGCGATTGTTAAAGCGCCAGAGTTGATATCAAAAACTTTTACACTCAGCCCGGCAGCAAGCAAACGCTTACACATCGGTAATCCCATATTTCCAAGTCCAATGAATCCAATGTTCATTAACGCAGATTAGTTGCTAAACAGGTGCATCCATTGTGCGTAACGGCAAAACTTGCGCAGGCAGGTTGGCCCACATATCGCTGAGTAAATCATCGCGCAATGACCGCACCGAATCGTCGTTCCAACGATTGACATGTTGCAATGGATCATTAGCCAAGTCGTATAGTTCACCCTCGCCAGCCTTATTCATCGTGCCGTCAAGCGCAGCAGTGCATACCCAATTGTCACGACAAATTGTTCGTAGGTGAACCAGTTTTCCGAACAACACACTGTCCCATTCTGTGAGCACGCGTTCGTGGCCGAGTTTCTCGGCGTCGGCATTATCGACTGGCAACCTTGGTGCTTCTGTATACGAAGGTTTTTCAAGTCCGGCGATATGTGCGAATGTTGCAGCAAGTGAAACTAATCCAACTGGTGCACTAACTCGTGCTGGAGCAGTCATGGCACTCGGCGCTGGTCGCCAAATAAGTGGCAAGCGCATCAACGAATCAACATGATATGGACCTTTGAATAGCAAACCGAAGTCACCTTGAAACTCGCCGTGATCAGTTGTGTAAACCACATCAAGATCATTCGTCCAACCCCGAGCATTGATCGCACCGAGCACGTCACCGATCGCTTCGTCTATCAATTCGTTTTCAACATGAGTGAACGCATTTACTTCGCGAACTTGGTCTTCGGTCAATGTGGCAGGAACCCAATGTGCCGGCGCTTCATAATTTGAAACAAAAGTGCCGTCGTACCAACCACGCCAATGACGCAGTTTGTCGTCGAGAATTTTTTCGCGTTTTGATTTATCTGAGACGTAGCCATCTGGCAAGTCAAGATCGCGCCACGGCACGCGGTGCAACTCTGATGCTGGAGGATCCCATGGATGATGTGGATCTGGAAAACTCATCCAACAAAACCAATCTTTGTCAGCAGGCAACGAGTTCAACCAGCTAATTGTTTGTTGTGCCACCCAATGCGTGTGATACCACTCAGTTGGAATCGGATTAATTTTTAGTTGCGGCGCATTCGTATCGCCGCCACCTTGAGCGTTTACTTGCAATTCGTTGTCTAGAACTCTATAAAAACCTGTAATCGCCTCAGGGTGATTGTCGCGAACCCACTGTGAGTAATGCAATTGACCAACTGCGCCATGCGTTGACAACTCCATGTGATCAAAACCACGATGCGGATCAGCAGAGTTGTTAGTTGTTTGACGCTCATTACCTAACCGATTTTCTGTAAATCGTAAGAACGGATCAAGCAATGGCTCGAAATGTGCTTTGCCGATCAGTGCAGTTGCGTAACCTACGTTGCGCAGATCGCTGGCAATACTCGGCGCGTCTTCAGGCAGCGGCACTCCGTTCATCCATACGCCGTGCGTGCTGACATGTTGGCCAGTGATCATTGTGCTTCGTGATGGCATGCACACAACATTTTGCGGATGCGCGCGATCAAATGTGATGCCAGATTTACTCAATGCATCAATATTTGGAGTTCGCGCAATTGCGCCACCGTTACAACCAAGCGCGTCGTAGCGCTGCTGGTCGGTAGTAATGAAAAGAATCTTGCGACCCATAGTTATTTACCGTCAAACATTTCTTTAACTTTCGCTATGCCAACTCCAGCGGCACCACCGATTGGCAGTGCGAGCACTTCTGGATCCATGTCCGTTGAATACATCAACAAACAGCGATTCTCGCCATCAGGGATTACGTCAACCGTGCCGAGATGAAACTTGATCAGTGGGTTATTAACTATTTTGTATTGAAACCTGCGTAGGTCATGGTCAAGCGTGAGGATGTCTTCTTCAAAAATAATGCCAGCAGCGAGAGTTATCCATCGTTTATTTCCTTCGACTCGGCATTCAGTAATTGGAAACCACTCATGCAGGCGTTCTGGTGCACCAACAAATGCCCAAACTGTGTCAGCGTTGCAGTCAACAAATGCGTGTCTTCGAACTGTGCCCATAGTGCTTATACCTTAACTAGTGCGCCGGTGAGGCCGCTATTCGGTGCACTGATCATCACGTTAATCAACGCGCCAATTAATTGGTTTTGAATTCGCTTCAACTAATGCACTATTGATTTTTGTAAACGGTCGAGAACCAATGAAGCCGTTATGAGCTGATAATGGTGACGGGTGTGCACTCTCGACGATGTGATGTTTTTCAGTATTGATTAATAGTTTTTTCTTTCGAGCAAACGCGCCCCATAATACGAATACGACTGGGTGTGATTTGTTGTTAATGATACGAATGACTTCATCAGTGAACGTTTCCCAACCTAAACCTTGATGTGAACCAGCCTCACCAGCCCGAACTGTGAGCGTTGTGTTCAACATCAGTACACCTTGTTGCGCCCAATGATCAAGGTTGCCATGTTCGGCGATTTTCGCGTTTGGCGTGAAATCTAAATCAGATTGCAGTTCTTTAAAAATATTTTTTAGTGATGGAGGTATTGCAACGTCGCTCTGCACAGAAAAACAAAGACCATGTGCCTGATTAACTCCGTGATACGGGTCTTGACCAAGAATCACTACGCGCGTGTCGGCATAGCTAGTTAACTCAAATGCTCTGAAAACATTCTCATGTTGCGGATAGATAGTAAACAGTTTTCGTTGATCCGCAATAAAGCTTTGTAGTTTTTTAAAATAAGGCTTTTCGAACTCAGATTGAAGTAACGCGGCCCAATCAGCTTGCATCGTTAAGTTATTAAAAGCGTGAGCGCACGGCCCATAGGTCTGGGAATACTGGTTTGAATAATGTTGAGGCAAGGTACGCAGCGCCACTTGACCCACCCGACCCATGCTTCAAGCCAATCGTGCGCTCAACCATTTTGACATGGCGGTAGCGCCACTCTTGCAGGCCTTCATCAATGTCGAGTAATCGTTCAAGCAACATTGCGACCTGCGGGTCTTGGCGATAAGCGATTGCGAGTGATTCTTGAACTTGATCATTAGCAACATAACTCTCGGTGAAGTTTCGTTGCGTTATCTCGCTGGGCATATTGTGACCATGCTGGACGAGATAAATGACAACTGAATCCCATAGCGATCGGCGACTCATTGCGTTGACAACTCGCAATCTCGCCGCACTATTTGGCTCGAGATGATCAGCCATCGTTGCATCTCGTCGCCCGAGTACTGCTTCTAGTTCGCGAAACTGCACGGATTGAAAACCACTTGCAGCCTCAAGGCGATCGCGAAAAGAATTAAATTGCAGAGGCGTCATTGTTTCTAAGATGTCAACTTGACTGACAAGAACTTTAAAAATTGTGCGAATACGACCAAATACAGATAACGAAGCGTGCGTCTCACCAGTTTCTAACAGTGATTGCACCCGAGCGAGTTCGTGCAAAACGCATTTGAACCACAACTCATATGTCTGATGCACGATGATAAATAGCATTTCGTCATGTTCTGGACCATCTGATCGAGGTTTTTGCAGTTCAAGCAATTGATCAACACTTAAATACGACGAATATGTAACAGCAGAACTAAATTGTTCAGAATTTTCTGCCGAATTCATATACGGTGAGCGTATGCCAAATGATCTGACTTCGCGAAGTATGGCCCTGCAGCTTGATGCCAAAGACCCACTAGCCAAGTACCGAGACGAATTCATGATTGTTGACCAGTCATTGTGTTATCTGGATGGCAACTCACTTGGGCGTATGCCAACTGAAACCGTCAATGTTGTTGACCAGTATTTGCGTACAGAGTGGGCGACGAAACTAGTTTCTGGCTGGTCTGAATGGATTGATGAAGCTCAGTCAGTTGGCGATTTAATCGGTCGGGCCTCTTTAGGTGTTGCTGCAGGTCAAATGTTATGCGTTGACACAACCAGTATGAATTTTTATCAACTTTGCTGCGCCGCAGTTGATGCACGACCAGGTCGCAAAACAGTAATAACTGACACGGCAAACTTTCCGACTGATCGTTACATTTTGGAAGGTATCTGTAAACAACGCGGATTAAAACTTGTCGTGATCGACGACGACAGTGGCGAAGAATTTATTTCTCCAGAAATGCTCACCGAAGTTTTAAACGATGACGTTGCGCTCGTTTCGCTTTCTGTTATTCAGTATCGCTCTGGAGTTTTGCATGATGTCGCAAAGTTAACTCAACTTGCGCGCGACGCAGGCGCACTTTTCGTTTGGGATGCGAGCCACGCGGTTGGTGTTGTGCCGATGCAATATGACCGTGACAAAGTTGATCTTGCCGTCGGCTGCACTTACAAGTACGGCAACTCTGGGCCAGGTTCACCCGCGTGGTTGTATGTCTCGCACCGGATGCAAAGCGAGTTGCAGGTACCGATTCAAGGTTGGTTCGCGCAGAACGATCAGTTTGCAATGGCGCAAGGTTTTGATCGCACTTCTGGAATGCGCGGATTTCAAGTCGCAAGCCCGAGCATTATCGGAATGCGTTGCGTAACCACTGCATTCGCGATGATTGAACGTGCGGGGTTGTCGGCAATTGCACAAAAGGCAGCACAAGGCACCGAGTTAATGCTGGCATTGCATGATGCTTGGCTCGCACCACTTGGGTTCTCAATCGTCACGCCGCGCGACTCAAAAAGGCGCGGTGGTCATATTTCTGTGCGGCATCAAGACGCACAGAAAATTTCTGAAGCTATGCGAATTTTCGCAAACGTAATCGGCGACTTTCGCCAACCAGACTGCATCAGGTTGGCGATTTCACCTTTACCAACTAGTTATGTCGAAGTTTTTGACGGTTTTGAACGAATACGTGATCTTGTCGCGACGAAAAAATATCTAGACGTGGGTGAGGCGTCAACTCGGGTTACGTGAGTTCAAAACTAATTTTGTTATCGACTTAGCCACCGAAACGGCGATAAATACGTTCAACAGGGCCTTGACCGAAATGATTGTGCCACCAGTTAGCCCAGACAATTGCCGAAGTGTAAACAGCGATGCTCATGATCATTGCCGTATCTAGCCCTGTTGGTGTCACCAATTGCCACCAGTTCACAACTGCATTGTAAATAAAAATATGGGCGAGATAAATTGTCAGCGTCATTTGGCCAGTGATCCTCGCGGTTTCAATAATTTGTGATTCTTTGTAACGCTCGCACAGAAAATCTAGAACCACAAACACCGCGACCACTACGCCAATCGCTGATGCAACATAGAGGATGCCGCGATCAAACGGTCGAGTCGAAGCGAGCTCTCGCCAACTTTGGTCGGTTTGACTTGATGAATCAGCAATTGAGCGAATCACAGCATTCGCAAGATAAGAAAAACCGACTGCAAAGACGCTGATAATCAGAAGCCTGAGTCGAATAATCTTGAAAGTTGCGTAGTTGCGACCGAGCAAAATGCCAGTAATGAAAAATGCCAACCATGGGAAGAGTGGATGGGTGTAGTCAATAAAAATTCGAATTAGTAAATTTCGAGGTGAGTCGGCTTCAGCAGGTGAGAGCCATGCCGTGAAGTTGCCATTAAAAGTTTGTGAGAATCGCCACGACTCGACAGCCGCTGCGATAACTATCGAAAATATGCCAAGCAAAATCAATTTTTGTTTTGACCAATAAGCGATCACACTTGCAGTTAAGAAAAAGGCACCATAGTAAGGAAGAATCGTGCCGGGCCAAACCCAGTTGATGCCGTATCCAAGTGTGAACAAGAACAAGCCGCGTCGTGCTAGACGCCACCGCGTTTCGTTTATTACCTGCTTTGTGTTTTTCGCGCCAATCATGAGTGAAACACCCATGCCCGCAACCATTACAAATCCAACAGGAAACGGATTAGCAAGGACACCATTAAATGGATGCCACCATCGTTCATAGATTGAGGGCCCAGTTGTGCTTAGCGCGCCAGAGAAATTTAAGTAGCCGTGGTAGTTGAGCACGATGATTCCGAACAATGCAATTGTGCGCATCACATCCAAACTGACTATTCGAACATCGTTTTCACGCGTACTCGAGTCAAGCGACATTTTTAGATCCAAGAAATAATGTCTGGATACACACGCGTGAGAGGTTGTTGCACGTCGATGTTGTCGCCAACCTGCGGTAATTTGTCGCCCTTTGGGATAAACACCATTGAAGTGTGCATATGTGATGGCTCAACAAGTTCAAGTCGCTGTTGATTGAAATGAAAAGGGCTTAGTTCTGCGCCAACTAGATGAACGCCGTGACTTGTGCCGGCGCCGATCATTGCGATAGCACCGTCTTGTGTGATCTTCACGTTTCGATAACCAGCGGTTTCGCCCTGACCGACAGATCGAATATCAAGCACATCGGCCATCAGGTGAGTCATTGATTTATCACCGAGCCAAAGTGCTGTACCCGAACGTACACGAATTTTACTTTTGACAAATTCTTGGCGCAGTTGTTTAATGCCAGTTGCGTCAACATGACTAACAAACCAGGGCATGTCAGACGATATTTTTAACATCCAGTTTCTAATTTCAGCAAGGTGGTCGCTTGGTTCTCCATCAAGAGGTGGGTGAATTGACCAACCAACCTGAGTCAGTCCTGCATTTTTAAGCGCCGCTAGAACTTCTGTCAGTTCATCTTTGTTTACACCGTAACGGTTCATACTTGAGCGAAGCTTTACGACTACCGAACCACGCCAAGAATTTCTATTGAGGTTCGCGACATGGTTGAGTGAACCAACTGTCAAAATTGTGTTCGCCGGCAATGAGTCTGGCAATTCGCTGCCCGCTGGGGTTAGAACGATCGCAACGCAATTTTCGGGCACATCATGTACCTCATATACAGAACCAACTGCGATTTCACTAGACAGTGTCGCCGCATGTTGAATCAACGTCGATCGTCCGAAACCGTATCCATTGCCCTTGACAACTGGGATGAGATCACCAAAGCCATTAGCAACTTCACGAAAATGACGCTTCCATGAAATTGAGTCAACGTTTAATCGCAGAGTCACTGCAACTAACTTTACAGCCGCTTATTAACTGAGTGACTTTTGCCGTTTAACCCTGTGTGAGATGGCACGGAAACCCTCAATAATTATCGTTACGCCGAAGGCTCCGGCGAATGCAATTAAAAAAGCTTTGGTGTGATTATCAGCAAAAGACTTTCCACCGATGTATCCAAGTAGTGATGCATAAAGTGACCACACACTTGCAGCTACAACCGCCCAACCAATAAACCAATTACGAGGCTGACGAGTAACTCCGCATGAAAGTGTAAGAATTGTTCTGCCACCGGGGATAAACCTCGCAGTGATCAATAACATTCCACCACGTTCATGAATCTGGTCAACAATGTTCGCCATTTGTTTCGCACCGCGTTCTGTACGTGTTCGTCGCTTGATCACCCAATCACTTGCTTCACGTCCGATGAAATAACTTAAGTTATCACCAACAAATGCACCGCTTCCGGCGCAAAGAATGACTAATGCAATTGAAAGTGAACCAGAACCAGCGCTCACACCGCCAATTATGACAAGTGTTTCACTTGGAACAATCGGTAACACTGAGTCGAATACAGCAACCCCAAAAATAATCAAATAGAACCATGGTGACGACGAAGATTCTTTTAGCCAATCGAAAAAAGTATTGACAACTGTGAGCATTACAAAACCCTAGCGAAAAACTATGTTGCTACTAGTTTTTCAATCTAAATATCTGGTTCTTCATGAGATTTCAAACGTCGTAAGTTCGGCAAATGTTTGGCAATAATAAACGCGACCAGTGCCAACGTTGCCAAGATCTCCCAGTTCTCTGCTTTCTCCCACGAAATACCAAACGGAAGCGCAATTGAAATTGCCAAAGACGCAATCGAGGCTTTACGAGTTGCCTTGGTAAGAACAAACCATGAACTAAATAAAATTAAACTTGTGAGTGGAAACAACATAAACATTCCACCACCACCACAGGCAACCCCTTTGCCGCCTTTAAATTTGCGAGTCACAGGATATGAGTGGCCGAGAATTGCAGCGAATAAACATAAATAAGACAACGGACTTCGTTGTTCTGAAGTAACGATCCAAGCTAAACCAACAGCGAGTGCAGCTTTTGCCATGTCCATTAAGAACACCGCTAGCCCAGTTTTCCATCCGAGATTGCGGATGACATTCGATGCGCCCGGGTTACCAGAGCCAACAGTTGTGATGTCAAGATTTTTTCGACCAGCAACAATTGCCGCACTTGGAAACGTGCCAAAAAAATATGAAACAATTACGACAACGATTGCAATCAGAATTTCCATTTAATACCCCTGAGTTATTGTAATCAAGTTGGTTTTGTATGACTGGTCAGAGAGTCAGCGACAAGTTGGATCATCTGGCGGAACAACTCCAACCGTCTTTTGCAGGACGGTTGAAGTCGGGATTGTTGTCGGCGGAGTCTGAGTCGTGCTTGATTCTGGTATCGCGAGAGTAGTTGTTGTGGCAATTGCAATTCTTTGAGCCACAAGAACAATAGTTGGCTTATTTTGCGTGTGAATCGAAGCTTTTTGAGCTGTCAGTGGTGAGCGGCCTTGAAAGATCTCAAGAACTTGTTTCATTGATTCAGATTTGATTTGCGGAATCAAAACTGAAAGTTCACCGATACGTTTTGGATAAGAGTCAATCGTGTAGGTAGCAACCGTGCGGGTATTCAGATCTCGCATCGCTTGAGCTAGGTCTAACATTCCGCGAGGCGTAAGTTGATCGTCTGTGATCACATTTTTCAAAGCCGCGTTCAGCAAGTTGTTAGCAACCCCGATGTTTGACGAACCTTTATCGAGTGCTCGTTGCATAGAGCGGCGTAAAAAATCTTGCTGTCGACTAATGCGACCAAGGTCGCCTGATGGGTCTTCTAACCATTTTTGTTTGGTCGTATCAAAATATCTATAGCCCGATCTTGAGCGAACGTATGCCAGCGCGCGGTCGCCATCAAAATTTATACATCCTGGTGTAGTGACATTGAGGCCAGTCTTCTTGTCATGCGTCGGATACAGAAATGGAACTTTGACTCCATCAACTGCTGTCACAATCTCTTTAAACGCACAAAAATTAACATTCACATAATGATCAACTGGAATGCCAAAACTTTTTTCAATCGTGTCAACCAGGCGGTTTGGGTCAGTGCTCTTAAATGCAGAGTTGATTCGGTTTTGTCGAGTTGTGCCAGCGATGTTAACCCACAGGTCTCTAGGAAACGAGAGAATCGCTGCACGCTTTGAACTCGGGTCAATCCGAATAATCATGATTGTGTCGCTACGTTCGCCAAGACTTGTGCGGTCACCGATGCCGCCCGTGGTTGAACTTTTGGCGTCGGCACATGAGCCATTGTCTGAACCGGTCAATAAAAAGTTTTTTGCATCAAGACTTTTTGGATCAAGAACTACATCTGAATTAGTTGGTGAATCATTTGCGGTTTGCGTTTGGTTGTCTGTGTTCTCTTGAGAATTGTTCAAGGTAACAATTAGTCGTTGATTAACACGACCATTAACCCAAAGCATTCCGAACCCTGAAAATACCAATAAAGTAACGACGAATATATTTAGCGACAGTACGAAATAATGCGATTTCGGTCTTGGACCAAATTTTGGTTTAGATATCAACCTTCGCAACATGCACTAACTAGGTTAGTGGAGTAGCAAGAGTTACCTGCGCGACAATGTCTTGCGTGTTCGTCTGCGAGGCAGAAATCACAAATTTTATTTCTTGCAATGCTCCAGCATTACGCAAGTCAAGAATATTTGCTTCTAGTAAATCAATTGTTGCAGTAGGTGCAGTAACGACAAGTTGCGAAACTTCAGCACGTTGAGAAACCTTTGCTTCTGTTTTGGCACGCCGCACCGCCGCAAGCACAACGCAAGTTGCGTCAAGTAACGCACTTGCACCATCTGAAGCAACAAAGTCGGCAAGAGTCTCTTGAGTTGTTGGCCAGTTCGCCAAATGAATTGAGCCTGACTCTAGCCAAGACCAAACTTCTTCTGTAGCAAACGGCAACATCGGTGCAAGCAACCGTTGCAAAATACTCAAGGCGCGATGTAACGAAACTCTTGCCGATGATGCATCGTGAGTCTCGCCGTAGGCACGAGTTTTTACCAATTCGACATAATCATCACAGAACCACCAGAAAAAAGCTTCAGTTCGTTCGAGCGCTCGGGCGTAATCAAATTGCTCGAGGGCAAGTGTGGCTTCATCAACTACTGCAGCCAGGCGAATGAGCATTGCATGATCAATCAAATCAGTCGGCTTTGAATCCGGGGTCAACTCTCCGGCACCAAGAACAAACTTCGTCAAGTTCAAAAGCTTTGTTGCAAGTTTTCGCCCGACTTTCATTTGTTCTTCACTAAAAGTTGTGTCAACACCAGGTCGTGCACATGCAGCCCAATATCGCACAGCGTCGCTGCCGTATTGATCAAATAAATCTGATGGCGTTACAACATTGCCTTTCGATTTCGACATCTTTTTGCGATCAGGGTCGAGAATCCAGCCAGACAACGCGGCGTTCTTCCATGGTGCTTGATTGTGTTCGAAGTTTGAACGAACCATCGTGGCAAACAACCACGTGCGAATAATGTCGTGACCTTGTGGTCGAACATCCATCGGAAAAATTCTCGTAAACAAATCTTGATCATCTATCCACCTACCGGCAATTTGTGGAGTAAGTGAAGAAGTCGCCCAAGTATCCATGATGTCGGGGTCACCAACAAACCCGTTGGCTTGCCCGCGTTGCTCGGCGACAAAACCAATTGGCAAATCTGTACTTGGATCAATTGGTAATTGATCTTTAGTTGGCACAAGTGGATTGTCATAAATGACTTCACCTTGCGCATCAAGGCGATACCAAAGCGGTATCGGCACACCAAAATACCTTTGTCGGCTTACCAGCCAGTCGCCGTTGAGACCGCCGACCCAGTTTGCATAACGGTGTTGCATGAAATCTGGGTGCCAAGTGAGTTCGTCACCGCGTGCAAGCAACTTGTCGCGAAGCGCTTGATCGCGACCACCATTACGGATGTACCACTGGCGACTCGTAACAATTTCAAGTGGCCGATCGCCTTTTTCGTAAAACTTAACCGCGTGGGTAATCGCTCGTGGCTCATCAATCAGCTCGCCTGTTTCGCGCAATATTTCTACCGTCAATGTTTGCGCCTGCTTAACAGTTTTGCCTGCAAGTCGTGAATATTGCAGTTTTGCTTTATCGGACATTACTGCTGGAGCATCTGCAACGAATCGTCCGTCACGTCCGATTGTTGGGCGAGTGCTGAGATTTAATTCGCGCCACCAAATCACATCTGTTAAATCTCCGAATGTGCAAACCATTGCAATGCCCGAGCCTTTATCTTGTTGCGCAAGAGGGTGAGCAAAAACTGGCACTTCAACATTAAAGATTGGTGTGTGTGCAACTTTGCCAAACAGATGTTGATATCGCGCATCATCAGGGTGTGCGACCAGTCCGACGCAAGCAGCAATTAATTCAGGTCGAGTTGTTTCAACCACAAACTCGCTGCGACTTTCGTCTGGCACATGAAATTTTAATTTATGAAACGCACCAGGTCGCTCGCGGTCTTCAAGTTCTGCTTGCGCAACTGCCGTACCGAAGTCAACATCCCAAAGAGTCGGTGCTTCTTGCGTGTAAGCCTCACCACGTTCAAGATTTTTTAAGAATGCACTTTGCGCAGTACGCCGAGCATGTTCGCTAATAGTTGTATAAAGCAAACTCCAGTCAACCGATAGCCCGAGACGACGAAATAAATCTTCAAAAACTTTTTCATCTTGTGCAGTCAGCTCATCACAAAGTTCAATAAAGTTTGGTCGCGAAATTGGTATTGCGCGCGAATCTTTTGGAGGGTCACCGCGAAACGGTGGTTCAAAATTCTCGATGTATTTCAGGGATGGATCACATGAAACCCCGTAATAATTTTGTACGCGGCGCTCGGTCGGCAGACCATTGTCATCCCATCCCATTGGATAAAAAACAGATTTGCCACGCATTCGCCAAAAGCGAGCCAACGTGTCGGTGTGCGTGTAAGAAAAAACATGACCCATATGCAACGAACCACTGACTGTTGGTGGCGGCGTATCAATTGAGAAAATATTTTTGCGCTCTGCTGTGCGATCAAAACGATAAATACCGTCGCGCTCCCATTGTTCAACGAGTCGAGCGTCAACTCCATCCATTGTTGGCTTCTCGGGTACGCGTGACATGACGAAATAACGGTACTCGCCTATCCTTAATATCTGTGCTGAATTTATACGACACCGCAACCTCAAAAATTCGCTTGCTTGAGCAACGCAAGCCTGGCGAATTGAGCATTTATCTTTGCGGGCCTACGGTTTATGGGCCACCACATATCGGCCATGGGCGAGCCACGCTTGTTTACGATATTTTGCGCCGATATCTCGAGTGGACAGGTATCAAAGTTCGGCTTGTTTCAAATATCACAGATATAGACGACAAAATTATTAATCGCGCTGAGCGAGAAAAGCGCCCGTGGCTGGACATAGCTCAAAAGTGCGAATCGGTCTGGTTTGAATCAATGTCGCGACTTGGTGTGTTGCGTCCAACTGAAGTGCCACGCGCAACCGAATATGTGGATCAAATAGTTGGGCTGATTGCCGAACTCGTGGCAAAAGATGCGGCATACACGACAGATGACGGCATATATATGAGTACCAGTGTCGTGGCTGATTATGGCTTGCTTGCTCAACAAAACATCGACGACATGCTTGCTGGTGGTGGCGACCGAACGGTATTCGGCGCTGATCAGAAAAAGCATCCTGCTGATTTCGTTTTATGGAAGTTCTCAAAACCTGGTGAGCCGTCTTGGTCATCACCGTGGGGTGAGGGTCGACCGGGTTGGCATAGTGAGTGTGTTGTGATGAGTCTTGAGTTGCTTGGCGAAGGTTTTGATCTGCATTGTGGTGGCGCCGACTTGCGGTTTCCGCATCACGAGAACGAACGCGCGCAAGCGGTTGCACTGGGCAAAGACTTTGCACACCATTGGATGCACAACGGTTTTGTTGTTGACACTGAAGGCGAAAAAATGTCCAAGAGTTTGGGCAATGTAACTAATTTGCCTGACCTGCTGGATCGTTATGATGCGCGCGCGTATCGCATGTTGTTGTTGCAGACGCATTATCGCTCGCCAGTAAAAGTTGGTCTCGACAACATTGAAGCGTCGGTCAATGCTCTGGCTGGTGTTGATTCGTTTGCTGCGCGAACTAATTCGCTAATCGTGTTGTCTAGTTCGGCTTCGCCTGACGACGCGACGCTAACCGCATTTCGTGCAGCGATGGATGACGACTTAAATACGCCCGTCGCAATAGGCGTAATGTTCGATGCAATTCGCCGCGCGAATGTTGCTGTTGATTCTGGCGACACAAAAACTGCCGGTGCGCTGTCTGCAGCCGTGCGCGAAATCTGCATTGCATTTGGTCTGCAACTTAACGTGGCTGATGTTGTTGATGCTGATTCACAAGCCAAAGCTGTAGCGCTTGATGCTGCTCGCACCGCAAAAGATTTTGCTAAAGCCGACGAGATCCGCAACGAATTACAAACACTCGGTTGGCTCGTTGAAACCACTAAAGCTGGCACAACCCTGCGCCGCGCATAACCGTTGCACGAACCACGCCGCGCTGTGAGTCACTCATGAGCGTAGAATTGAGGTGTGACTTCGCCACTTGCGCCAGTTGATCAGATGCATCTTGAAGGCTTGGCGATCAAGCGCGAGCAACTGCGTCGTGAAAATCCGCAGGCAGATGAAATTCAGATTCAAAAACTTTTGGTTAAGTGGCTGCACGATCGACCACTTGATGCTCCGGGGCGCGTCAGGGCACTGTGAGTCTCATTGCCACAGCGTCAGAAGTTTTGACGAGGTTGAGTGGCAACGGGCACATGATGCGGTGCGACTAGTGGTTGAGCGTGGTTATTCGCGTGACCGTGACCTCGAGTTTGATCTTCAGAAGTTGCGCCGCGCGTAATGCATTCAATTGTTTCCGCTTGTTAGTTGCAACTGCTGCGCAGGTAACTTATATTCATGGCTGATTTTTCACTTGCTCTAAATGATGACCAACTTCAAATCAAAAACTGGATCCACGAATTTGCAGTTGATGTAATTCGACCAGTAGCGCACGAATGGGATGAACGAGAAGAGTTTCCGTTTCCCGTTGTGCAAGAAGCCGCCAAGATCGGTTTGTACGGTCTCGACTTCATCATGAATGCAATGGCTGATCCAACCGGTTTGACGATGGTTGTTGCGATTGAAGAAATCTTTTGGGGCGATGCTGGTATCGGCATGGCAATCATGGGATCTGGTCTTGCTGCAGCAGGTATCGCCGGCAATGGCACACCAGAACAAATGATCGAGTGGGTGCCACAGTGTTATGGCACCGCCGATGACGTAAAGCTCGGTGCGTTTTGCGTGAGTGAGCCAGACGCCGGTAGCGATGTTTCAAACTTGCGAACGCGAGCGGTATACGACGAAGCCAATGATGAATGGGTATTAAACGGTACTAAAGCATGGATCACAAATGGTGGCATCGCCGATGTTCACGTTGTCGTAGCTGCAGTTGATCCAGAACTTAAAGGTCGTGGCCAAGCAAGTTTTGTTGTTCCGCCGGGTACTAAAGGTTTATCGCAGGGCCAAAAATATTTAAAGCACGGTATTCGTGCCAGCCATACCGCCGAAGTTGTGCTTGAAGATGTTCGCGTGCCGGGTCGTTGTCTGTTGGGCGGCAAAGAAAAACTTGACGCAAAACTCGCGCGCTATCGCGAAGGCACTTCAAGTGGCAAGCAACCTGCAATGGCAACTTTTGAAGCAACGAGACCAGCGGTTGGTGCTCAAGCACTTGGTGTTGCGCGTGCTGCATATGAGTTTGCACTTGACTATGCCAAAGAGCGCAAGGCATTCGGTAAGCCGATCATCATGCATCAGGCAATCGCATTCAAACTTGCCAACATGATCACCGAGATCGATGCGGCACGATTGCTGATTTGGCGCGCGTCGTGGCTTGCTAAAAACGGCGGCTACAAAAACGCCGAAGGGTCACAAAGCAAGTACTACGCATCAGAGATGGCCGTTAGAGTCACAAATGATGCGATTCAAATTCTTGGTGGTTACGGCTACACGCGTGAATACCCAGTAGAGCGTTGGCACCGTGACGCCAAGATTCACACCATCTTTGAGGGCACCTCAGAGATACAACAACTCGTTATTGCTCGCGCTATCTCTGGCTTGCGCGTCGAATAAAAACTGGTTTCTAAGTCCGTAACGTAGAGGGCTATATGTCAATTCGCCCTAACGCCGCATTTTCAATCGCTCTTGATTGTCAGCTCGACAATGTGCCCGGCACTCTTGGGCGGTTGTGTGCCGCAATTGGTGAGGCAGGCGGAAACATTGGAGCCCTTGATGGTTTTGATGTTCGTGGCCCGGTGCTTCGTCGAAGTCTTGTAGTGCATTGCCGAAATGAAGAGCATCAAAATGCAGTTGTTGCTGCGGTACAAAAGCTAGATGGCATAACAGTTCTTGATTGGTGGGACCGAACCCTTCGCATGCATGAGGCCGGAAAGATTGAAGTCATCAGCACGGCTCCAGTGAACGATCGTGATGATTTGTCAATGGCATACACGCCGGGTGTTGCTCGTGTTTGCACTGCAATTGAAAACGATCCACTGTTATCGCATAAGTACACCATTCGAAAAAACACGGTCGCAATTGTTAGTAATGGAACAGCGGTGCTTGGACTTGGTGACATCGGCCCAGAAGGTGCAATGCCGGTTATGGAAGGTAAGGCATTGTTGTTCAAGGAGTTTGGTGGAGTAAACGGATTTCCTATTTGCATAAATGCGCGCACTGCCGATGAGGTCGTTGATTTTGTGCAGCGCATTGCGCCAACATTTGGTGGAATAAATTTGGAAGATATAAAAGCACCTGAGTGTTTTGAAATTGAAGAACGGCTGCGTGCGAGTATTGACATTCCTGTGTTTCACGACGACCAACATGGCACGGCAGTGGTGACATTGGCGGCGTTGTGGAATTCTCTAAAAATCACGGGCAAGAAAATGGAAGACCTCACGGTTGTCATCGCTGGCGTCGGTGCTGCAGGTGTTGCAATTGGCAAGATTCTTCTTAATGCCGGCATCGGCGATGTCATTGGTTGTGATCGCGTAGGTGCCATTTATACAGGTCGAGGCGAAATGAATTCTGCAAAAGAGTGGTTCGCCGCAAACACAAATTCTTCGCGAAAAATGGGATCGATTAGTGACGTGATGAAAGGCGCAGACGTATTCGTCGGAGTGAGTGGGCCTGATCTAGTTACTGCAGCTGATGTGCGATCGATGGCAAAGAACCCCATTGTTTTTGCGATGGCTAACCCAAACCCAGAGATTCGTCCAGAGCAGGTAGATGGTCTTGCTGCCGTCATGGCAACAGGTCGTAGTGATTATCCGAATCAAATTAATAACGTGCTTGCATTTCCCGGAATCTTTCGTGGCGCACTTGACGCAAATGCAACAGACATCACCGAGGGTATGAAATTAGCGGCCGCAATCGCCATTGCCGAGTCGGTAACCGATGCTCAACTGTCGCCAGATTTTGTGGTGCCATCAGTGTTTGATCGGACCATTGTTCAACGTGTTGCGCCAGCGGTCGCCGCCGCAGCGGTGAAAGATGGCGTCATCCGCAAGTCGTAGAAAAATTTAGCGCTGCTCGGTGCTGTGAACTGAGATTCGCGTGATAGTCGACATGCTGCACCAATAAATATCACCGTGAGATCCGACGGCAGGGAAAACCGCTGATTGAATCGGACTAGTTGTTGAAACTCTTGCCACCTCGTCGCCAGTTGTGATATCAAGCACGACAACTTGTTCGCAACCAAGTTCGGGTCGATAATCTGCGGTAATAATTTGTCCTGCCTCGGGCGACAACAACATATGACAGGCATGATTCTGCTCACGACTCCAGCGGCGTGTGATCGAATCTTCGTCATAGTCAAAGCCACTGATCACACCGTTTCCGCTATCGAAACCGACCACAATTTGGCGCTTGGTGTCAACAACTGGAGGATTGGCAATGATCCCGTTTGGCAATCCACAAATCTCAGCGAGCGTTACCTTTCCCGATTTTTTATTAACGCGCACGAGATGCAATGGTGCCGACGAAATACCAACACCTCGAAACGAACCTGTGAAGAGTTGTGTGCCTTCGCCGTTATCCAAGAACCATGCGTCGTCCTGCGTGATGACTGCATCCCAACCGAAAGTTTGACCTTCGAGAGTTCGATAGCGAGCATTGAAATTCGTGTCAACGCTTAATTTTTCGTCGCGCCAGAACACACGTATCAGCGAATAATCACCGACAACGTAAAGATCATTGCCGTCAGCAGAGAGTCGAGCAATCGAGGGTTCGGCAAGTTCAAGTCGTTCGACGATTCGCAAATCTTCGGGGTCGAGAATAAGCAACTCAGTTGGACTCATTGGTGTGCCGTTGGTTTGACCTGGCAACGCACCCGAGAAATCTTTGGTTGCTAAATGTCCACTCGGCAAAATCACAAAACTGTTGTACGGGCGAACACGGGGCAACTCAACAGAAGCAATGACTTGCAGATCTGTTGACAAACGGTGTGCATGGTTACCGAACACGACGTATAGCGAACCGTTGGCGTGCGCCGCAATTCCGCCTGGCCACATTGGGCCGCCAGCTAATTTTTCAGATTCAGTTATGACATCAAGCGTCACTGGATTAATTTTTTCAACCCACGAGACGACAACTGGCCCAGCCATAAACCGCTGGAGAAAAATTTCATCACTGGGTCCTACAACGGCCATCGTTACGGCGATGGCGTCGCGCGAAACAACATCAAGTTGGCTAGTAGCCGAAATTTTTGGGATGACCGCATTGCTTGCGATCTGAAGACGTTGCGGACCACCATCTTCGCCAGACCACGAACTATTCCAGTATCCGCTCATGCGCAAACTCTAGATCAATGGATTAAGAATCTTGCGTGCCACTTTCGGCGAGTTAAATTCAACAACTAGTCTCGTCACGTGGCCACTGCATATGAACTTGCACTTGAAAAAACCAAAAATGGAATTGAGCCCGAATTAGCCGCTGCTGAACTTGTTGCGTTAATGACGCTCGACGAAAAAGTTCATTGTTTAGACGGTGGTGTTCCGTTTTGGGTGGGCATAAAAGATATAACAACGGGTGGCTATCACAGTCGGCCTTTCAGAGCTGCAAAAATCGACCGACTCGGCATACCCGGTTTTCATTTTTCTGACGGACCTCGAGGTCTCGTAGTTGGCGAAGCAACTGCGTTTCCGGTTTCGATGGCGCGCGGAGCAACTTTTGACCCAGAACTAGAAGTGCGAGTTGGCGATGCCATCGGCAAAGAACTTCGTGCAATTGGCGCAGACCTCTACGGCGGAATATGTGTGAACCTATTGCGACATCCAGCATGGGGACGAGCACAAGAAACTTATGGCGAAGACCCGCATCATGTTGGTGAGATGGGCGCAAGTCTTACTCGTGGTGCGCAACGACATGTGATGGCAACGCTGAAACACTTTGCACTCAACTCAATGGAAAACGCAAGATTCGGCGTAGATGTAAAAGTCGACGAACGTGCACTGCACGAGGTGTATCTTCCTCATTTCAAACGCATTGTCGACGAAGGTGTCGCCTGCGTAATGACGGCATACAACTCGGTAAACGGCGAATGGTGTAGCCAGAACAAAGTTTTACTTGAAGATATTTTGCGCCGTGAATGGGGCTTTGCAGGTTTCGTTATTTCAGATTGGATATTTGGCGTGCACGACGGCGTGAAGTCTTTGCAGGCCGGGCTTGATGTTGAAATGCCTTATCGGATGATTAGAAATGCGCCAATCGTTGCCGCGCTTTCAGAGGGTCTCATCACTGAAGAACTTATAGCCAGTGCAGTAACGCGCACTTTGACAACAATGCTGAAGTTCAGAGTTGGCAAGTTACCAGTCAGTGATCGTTCTGTTTTGCTGTGCAGTGAGCACGTGCTTCTTAGTCAAGAAGTCGCCGAGAAGTCGATGGTGTTGTTAAAGAACGAAAGTGTTGATGGCGCAAGTTTGCTTCCCCTGAATCTGAAAAATAGTTCAAAAATCGCCGTCGTTGGACGCCTTGCAGGGGTGCGCAACATTGGCGACGGCGGCAGCAGCGATGTGATGGCCCCAAATGTTGTGACCCCGCTACAAGGTATTCGCGAACACTTCTCTCATTGCGAAGTCATTTATCAATCACAGGCAACTCTTGAAGCTCAGGTGCAGCAAGCCAAGCAGTCTGACGTAGCAATTGTTGTTGTTGGCTACACAAGAGAAGAAGAAGGTGAATTTATTGGTGACTCGCCAGACACTGTTTCGATGGCTGCGCAGATTCCGCGACAAGATGATCCAGAATTAGCGAGCGAATATAAAAACTACATGATTGAAAACCATCACTATGCGCCAGATGAATTGCGGATTAAATCGCGAAACGGCACGTTCTCAATTGGCGGCGATAGAGAATCACTTCGTTTGTTAGATGCTGATGCTCAATTGATTCACGCTGTTGCAAAAGTACAACCGAGAACGGTAGTTGTGATTGTCGCAGGCAGTGCAGTTGTGATGTCAGAGTGGATCAACGAAGTACCGGCAGTGTTGATGGGTTGGTACAGCGGAAGCAATGGCGGTCGCGCACTGGCCAACATTTTGTCTGGCGCAGTAAATCCGTCGGGGCGTTTGCCGTTTGTGATTCCGAATGACGAATCACACTTACCATTTTTTGATCGCGACGCTAGAAGTATTACTTACGATTATTGGCACGGACAATGGAAACTCGATCGTGACGGTAACAAACCAATGTTTCCGTTTGGTTATGGGTGCAGTTACACGAACTTTTCGTTTTCAAACGCTGAAATTGAAGTTTCTGAAACGGTGAAGTTTCGCTGTGCGGTTCGCAATGTCGGTTCACGCGACGGCGCGACAGTCGTACAAATTTATGCAGGTCGCAACAACTCAGCGATTGAGCGACCGAAACGAAGACTGGTTGCGTTCAAACGCGTTGAAGTTCGTGCGGGTGAAACTGTGCAGGTTGGATGTGAGGCACCGTTTCAAAACTTCGCCACACGCGATATTCAAAATCACAGTTGGTTTGTCGAAGAAGGATTATGGAACTGTGAAATCAGTCAGTTCTCAGGTGCCCCAGAAGCTTTGCCCGTTGCGCTCGTTTTTAAATGATTACTGGTGCGACTAAATTAAGTCTTATGACTTACAAAGTGGCGGTAGTACGAGAAGTTTCAGCATCTCCTGAAAAAGTGTGGGCATTGGTCACCGACTTGCCTCGCATGGGTGAGTGGTCACCAGAAAACCTGGGAGGAGAGTGGCTAGACGGCGCTACGTGTGCTGCTGTAGGTGCAAAATTTAGAGGAAACAACAAGAATGGCGACAAGTCATGGCAGGCAACGGTGAGTGTGGAAGTTTGTGATGCACCAAAGAAGTTTGTGTTCGTTCTCAATTTCAAAGAAAATCATTTATGTGATTGGGTTTATGAAATTGAACCAACGCCGAACGGCTGTCGTTTGACACATGCGTGGGTTGCGGGTACTCATTGGGAACAATTTGCACCGTTTGGCAAGGACATCAGTGGAGTGGAAGACCGTGCTACTCACAACCTTCGCACTATGGGTGTCACGCTCGACAACTTGCTAAAAGCAGTTAAATAATTGTGGAGAATCTCGCAACTTTTGTAGTCAGTGATGGAGTCGCTGTCATCACGATGGATGACGGTAAAGCAAATGCTTTGTCAATATTGATGCAACAGTCCGTGAACGCGGCGCTCGATGAAGCAGAAAAAGCGAAACTACCTGTCGTGTTAACCGGTCGCACAGGAATATTGTCTGCTGGATTCGATTTGAAGACGCTCACTGCTAGCGGCCAACCAGCTTTTGACATGCTGAATGGTGGTATTGAATTAGCAATACGGCTGCTCAGCTTTCCGAGCCCAGTAATAATCGCATGTCCAGGTCATGCAATTGCAATGGGTGTTTTTCTCTTGCAAAGTTGTGACTATCGAATTGGCGTAGACGGTAACTATAAATATCTCGCTAATGAAGTCGCGATTGGTATGACGATGCCGCATTCGACTATAGAAATTTTACGTCAACGAATTACACCTGCGGCGTTATCGCGGGCAGTTCTTCTCGCCGAAACTTTTACTCCTGAAAATGGTGTCGAGACAGGCTTCGTTGATCGG
>JBILAG010000107.1:0-5746 GCA_044354345.1 Ilumatobacteraceae bacterium
GAGTTGGATCAAATCCTGCAAGTTCAAAACTTTCAGTTCGTGTGCATCCAGCTCTTGTGCCACTTACGAATCCGCTTGCGGCAGTTCGTGAAAGTTTTAATGCTGTGGTAGTTGACGGTCGAGCGTCTGGGTCGTTAATGTTTTACGGTCGTGGAGCAGGTGGTGAACCGACGGCATCGGCAGTGCTGGGTGATGTAATAGACGCCGCAATTAATTTGCGCAAAGACACTCATGCTCCTCTCGGTGCGTTTACCGATGCAAAGTTATTGCCAATCAGCGAAATTAACTGCGAATACATGATTGGTCTAGAAGTTGCTGACAAACCTGGTGTATTGCACGCCGTTACTGGTGTGTTTGCGCGCAATAGTGTCAGTATTCGTGCAGCCGAACAAGATGGCATTGGTTCTGATGCACGACTTGTTTTCTTGACGCATGATGCCAAAGAATCGGCCGTGCAAAGCTGCCTAACCGAATTTAAATCTCTCGATGCCGTCAAGCATGTTGGCGCGCTATTGCGTGTTGTTGCCGGCTAGTAAATAATGCGATATATCTCAACGCGTGGCACTGCGCCCGAAATTGGTTTCTGTGACGTTTTGCTAGCTGGTTTGGCACGCGATGGTGGACTTTATGTACCGCAGACTTGGCCCGCATCTGCCAAATCAGCTGACGAAAAATTTGAGGCTACCTATGCGCAGCGTGCAGCGAGCATCATGGCGCCTTTTATTGGCGACGAAATTGACGCCAAAGTTTTTCAGCAGTTATGTGTTGATGCATATTCGACATTTCGCCATCCAGATGTCGCGCCGTTGATCGAAATAGCGCCAGATGAATATTTGCTCGAGTTATTTCACGGGCCAACTTTGGCCTTTAAAGACGTTGCTCTGCAACTAGTTGGTAAATTATTTGACCATGTACTAAATCAGCGCAACGAGCGAGTGATGATCGTTGGTGCAACTAGTGGCGATACTGGCGGGGCAGCATTTGATGGCGTCGCATCATGTCGAAATGTAGACATTGTGATGTTGTATCCCAATAACCGAGTCAGCGATGTACAGCGCCGCCAGATGACGACACTTACCGCAAGCAATGTTCATGCGGTAGCCATCGATGGCACATTTGATGACTGCCAAGACTTGGTTAAAGCAATGTTCAACGACCAGAAGTTTCGTGACGCAAATCAACTTTCAGCGGTCAATTCAATTAACTGGGTGCGCGTGATGGCACAAGTTGTTTATTACTTCACTGCACTTGAAAAACTTGGCGACTCTGCTGTTTTTAGTGTGCCAACTGGAAACTTTGGCAATGTCTTAGCAGGATGGATTGCCAAGCAGATGGGCGCATCGATTGATGGTTTTGTCGTAGCTTCAAATACAAATGATATTTTGACGCGATTTTTTGAGTTGCAGCAGATGACAGCAAATGAGGTTGTGCCAACTTTGAGTCCAAGTATGGACATTCAGGTTTCATCGAACTTCGAACGGTTGTTGTTTGAAATGAATAATCGCGATGGAGATTTAACTGCAAAACAACTGACAGAGTTTCGCAACACTGGCGAATTAATCGTCGCACAAAGTAGTTATGCAAAGTGGATCACCGGCGTGTTTGCGGGTTACCGCTGCAACGATGAGCAAACTTTGGCGACGATGAAAGAGGTCTATCAGCAAACAGGGATGTTGATCGACCCACACACGGCAGTTGGCTTGTCTGCGGCTCGTCAAAGCATCGGCGTGAATTATCCAAAAAATCAATCGATAATTACTTTGGCAACTGCGCACCCGGCAAAATTTCCGGATGCTGTGCGTCGCGCAACTGGCCAGACACCCGAGTTGCCAGAACATCTTGCCGACTTAATGAGTCGTCCTGAGCGGATCATTTCATTGCCAAATAATTTGAAGTCAGTTCAGGCATTTGTGGCAAAATGTCATTAAATTTTTTCGCAGAAACTGTTGTTGCCAACTAGCAAGTAGTCGGCTAGAGTTGGCTTACTCGGGTTCCCGAGTAAGTCCCCGCCATTTCTTGGCAGACACATTTCAAAGCAATCCGATCTGTGCACCTGCATTTTGAGAACGAGCGGCAAATTGGGCGGCAAATAATTGTTGCCCTGAAAGTAGGCATTTGTGGCTAGTGGAGCCCTCGAACAATCGGCACTTGAAGCAAAAGATCGCGACCAACTGTTGGCGATTGCCAAAGCACTCGGCGTCAAATCGGCAGGACGCGCAAAAAAAGAAGAGATCATTGGAATGATTCTTGAGCAGACCGCACCGTCTGCGCCTGCACCATCAGCCCCTGCCTCTGCAGCATCTGCCCCTGTAGTGAATTCGAAATCAGCATCAACTTCAAGTTCGACATCTGGCAAAACAGATGTCCCGGCGCTTGGCGCTGATGGTCAACCTTTATCCGAATGGGAGATTGAACTTGCCGAGCATGAAGGCACACCAATTGCTCCTGATGCTCGTCGCCGAACTGAGCAAACCGAATCTCGCAGTGACAATCGCGAGTTTCGTGATAACCGGGGCCCGCGTGAACAGCGTGAACCACGAAACGATAATCGCGATAATCGAAATAATCCACCGCGTAATTACAACGATCAAGATGCTGGCAATCGCAATCGCAACCGCAACCGTCGTCGTCGCACACCAGGTGGCTTTCGCAATACACGTGATGACGGCCCACAAGGCGCAGACCGTTATGAATCGAACGAGATGCAAGAATCTAACGAACCCATCAATAATGACCCGATTGAAATTTCGGGCTATCTAGATCTTCGCGACGAAGGTTACGGCTTCTTGCGTGTAAACGGATATCTCGCTTCGCAAGGTGATGCTTATGTTTCAGTTCGCTTAACACGACAATTTAATTTGCGCAAAGGCGACCATGTAACTGGAATGTCGCGTCCTGCTGGTCGAAACGAAAAGAATCCCGGGATGCTCGATATTCGGACGATCAACGGCATTGATGTCGAAAAAATGAAGCCACGTCCGAAATTTGAAGATCTGACACCGCTATTTCCTGACGAGAAATTAGAACTTTCGAGTGCAAGTGATCCGACAAACATGACAGCACGCATCATTGACTTGATTTCGCCAATTGGCAAAGGTCAACGCGGGATCATCGTTTCGCCGCCAAAAGCCGGCAAGACAACTGTGATGAAGACGATCGCAACTTCGATTGAAAAAAATTATCCAGAAGTGAAGTTGATTGTTCTATTAATTGATGAGCGCCCTGAAGAAGTTACCGACATGCGTCGAACAGTAAAAGGTGAAGTTGTATCCTCAACTTTTGACCGACCATCCGAGGAGCACACTCATGTCGCCGAACTCGTTATTGAAAAAGCAAAGCGCATGGTTGAGATGGGTCAAGACGTCGTAATTATTCTCGACGGAATCACTCGTTTGTCGCGTGCTTATAACCTTGCTGCGCCAACAACCGGCCGAGTGATGTCGGGTGGTATTGACGCTGGTGCGTTGTATCCACCGAAGAAATTCTTTGGTGCTGCTCGCAACATTGAAGAGGGCGGCAGTCTTACTATCTTGGCAACGGCGCTCGTTGAAACGAACAGCCGAATGGATGATGCAATTTTCGAAGAGTTCAAGGGAACGGGCAACATGGAGCTTCGTCTTGATCGCAAACTTGCAGAGCGTCGAATTTATCCGGCGATTGATGTTGATGCGTCAAGCACTCGTCACGAAGAGTTGTTGTTTAATCGTCAGCAGCTTCAGATGGTCTGGAAGTTGCGTCGCGTTCTTAGTGGTCTTGCCGCTGAAGGCAGTGCCGCACCAGGGCTCGAGTTGTTGATTGATCGTCTGAAGACTTTCAAGAACAACGACGAGTTCCTCGCCGAAATCGCTAAACAACCGACGTCGTAAGTTTCGTCGCGTCATGATGACGAACGATAGTCATGCAATACGGTTGGCTCGTGTGCGTCTACGCACACTCATTTCAACACAGTCTTCAGATCTTGAGATAGAGCATCAAGAAGTAGCTGAGTTCGGTTCAGCCGTTGGTATTGTTTTTAAAAATATCGCCTGGGTGTTGTTAACCTCACGTCACGAATTTGGACTTGGGCCAGCAATGATTTGGGCGTTACGTAATGGTGCAACTTCGCTAAATATTTTTACCGAGCACAATGGTGGTGACCTTGCGCGTCGTGCAGGTTTCTTTAACTTCGAAATAGATGTTTATGAAATTGCGAGTGATCTTGCTGTTAGCCCGGTGCTCGCTCTGCCGTGCGTTGCGCAGATGAAAGAAATCAGTGCAACCGACGAATCATTTGCAGATTTTATTCGCAGCAGTGGTGCAGAAGTAACTCGCGAACATGGTGTTCTTGCTGGAGAGGTTTGTGGTCTTGAAGTCTGTCGTGTGGTTCACGACGATACCGACACAGCAGTTGTCGAATCGCGTCTTGAAATCGGTGTCGGCACTCACGACCGTGAAACATTTCAGTTGTTACATGGCCGCACAGCAACGATTGAGTCTCTGCGCAAAGTCGTTGAAGAAGTCGCATCAAAGAGAATTGCTGGCGCTAATCCTCATCCATTAAATCAACTTGGTAGAGAGCGATTATTGCGACATTTGACTTGTTTATCGCCACATTTAGTTGACGCAATTTCACTTCAATCCGTTGCGCCACCAATGCCTCGTGCCAATCTAAAAGACCAAGTCCCATGTTGTGCCGCCGGTATTTCTCGAAGTGGTCAGTCTTTGGTTGCTATTTTTAGCATCGGGATAGACCCAGATGTGATCTCATTTGGTGCTGATGCGCGACAGGCAATTGACGCTCAGGCAGAACTGATTTTTGTTTCACCACAGCGCGACATTGTGCCAGCGATTGCTCAACTTGCCGAGTTGTTATTTATCCCCGCACGCTTCGTTGGTTGCAATCTTCTAGATGCACCTACACGGGGTCGAGATTAAAGCAATAGTCTGATCATCGTGCTTGAACGACTTGACATCATTGAACGAGATTTTCTCGATCTTGAATCGAGCATGGCCACGGCAGAGGTGCTAGAAAACCAAGACAAATTGCGCGAAGTTTCT
This sequence comes from Ilumatobacteraceae bacterium, assembly GCA_044354345.1. Classification (GTDB taxonomy): domain Bacteria; phylum Actinomycetota; class Acidimicrobiia; order Acidimicrobiales; family Ilumatobacteraceae; genus BACL27. Next base: position 5,038 of record JBILAG010000107.1, read on the forward strand.
CGCAAATATAAACAATTGACGCCTTTGGTCGAGTGCATTCGCAAATATCAAGCCGCAACCGGCAACGCACAAGCGGCAAAAGAGTTGATTGCTGACGCGACCGGCGCTGAGCGAGATCAGCTGCAAGAAGAATTAATTTCTGCGACTTCGACGATTGCTGCTCTTGAGAATGAACTCAAGATTTTATTGTTGCCACCAGATCCAAATGCCGGCAAAAACATCATCGTCGAAATTCGCGGTGCCGAAGGCGGAGAAGAAGCCAACCTATTTGCGACTGATTTGTTCGACATGTACAAGGCATTTGCCGCTCGCAATAACTGGGCAGTCGAAGTTTTGTCGCTCGATCTTTCACCAAAAGGTGGAATCAATCAAGTTGTAATGATCTTCAAAGGAGAGACCGCATGGACTCGCATGCGCTTTGAGGGCGGGCCACATCGAGTGCAGCGAGTTCCGGCCACTGAAAACCAAGGTCGAATTCATACGAGTTCGGCAACCGTGATGGTTTTGCCAGAGGTTGAAGAAGTTGAACTTCACATTGATGAAAAAGATCTTCAGATTGATGTTTACCGCGCGAGTGGCCCTGGGGGTCAAGGTGTTAACACCACCGACTCTGCAGTGCGCATCACTCACCGACCGAGTGGTGTTGTAGTTGCGATGCAAGATGAGCGCAGTCAGTTACAAAACCGTTTGCGAGCGATGCAGGTCTTAC
>JBILAG010000108.1:0-5717 GCA_044354345.1 Ilumatobacteraceae bacterium
GGGCCGTCAAGTCGCTGCAAGTTGCAGTTCACAACGAAAACTAAATTGTCGAGATGCTCTCGTGCCGCCAGCGAAATCGAGCCAAGAGTTTCGGGCTCATCACATTCACCATCACCTAAAAACGCCCAAACTCGGCTTGCCGACGTGTCGTCAATTTTTCGATTTAGCAAGTAACGATTGAATCGAGCTTGGTAGAGAGCAGTCAAAGGCCCAAGACCCATTGAAACTGTTGGAAACTCCCAAAACTCTGGCATTAATCGCGGGTGCGGATAACTCGATAGACCGCGACCACCTCGGCCGATTTCTCGCCTGAAAGAATCTAAGTCATCTTCATTTAATCGACGCTCTAGAAACGCACGTGCATAAACACCGGGTGCGGCATGGCCCTGAAAGTAAACGTGGTCACCAGGAGATCCACTGTCCTTGCCCTTGAAGAAGTGATTGAAGCCAATTTCATAAAGACTTGCCGACGATGCAAAAGTTGAAAGGTGACCGCCGATGCCGTCGGCCTTTGTGTTTGCACGAACCACCATCACCGCTGCGTTCCAACGAATGTACGCACGGATTCTTCGTTCTAAATGCTCGTCACCAGGAAACCATGGTTCGTACTCTGCAGAGATGCTGTTGACATACGGTGTTGAAACTGTCGCGGGAAAACTTACCTGACTGGCACGAGCACGCTCTAAAAGTCGAGAGAGTAAATACCTTGCACGATTCTTACCTTGCACTTCAACGACAGCGTCAAGAGAATCTAACCACTCTTCGGTTTCGCCAGGGTCAGTGTCGGGCAGTTGATGCATTGATCCGTCAAACAGCACTCGTCTATTCTCGCAGATCTATTCGATATCCCACACATGGATGTCGGTATTTACCCCGTGTTTGCGCAAGTATTAACTGGTGTCAATAATTATTTATACAGATGGAGCATGTTCTGGCAACCCTGGCCCGGGTGGTTGGGCGTGGGCTGTTGCACCAAAAGGCGAACCAAATGCGGTCGGCAGCGAGTCACCTTCTACGAATCAACGAATGGAACTCGCTGCAGTACTAAATGCTTTGCTCGCATATTCAGAAATAGATGAGCCGATATTAATTCGCTCAGACAGCACATACGTCGTGCATTGTTTTCGAGATAAGTGGTGGATGGGATGGCAACGCCGAGGATGGAAAAATTCGCAGAGACAACCTGTTGCAAATCGTGACCTTTGGGAGCCATTGATCGACCTTGTTAACAAGCGCGGCGACATAAGTTTCGAATGGGTCAAAGCCCACAATGGAGAACCGATGAACGAACTCGTAGATCAACTCGCCGTTGCGGCTTCACTGAGAGGTAAATAGAAACTTACGAGTTGCTCGCGACATCTGAAATTGCGTAGTGTTTTACCCCATGGACATCAAAGACGTAAGCGCAATAGTGACCGGTGGAGCATCAGGAATCGGAGCAGCAGTTTCGCGAATGCTTGCGTCGTACGGCGCAAAAGTCGTAGTTGCCGATCTTCAAGAAGATAAGGGCAATGCACTCGCAAAAGAAATTGGCGGTGCATTTTGCAAAGTTGACGTAACTGTCACACAAGACATTATTAATGCGACCGAGATGGCGAAGTCAATGGGCCCAGTTCGTATTCTTGTCAATTCGGCGGGCATCGGTTGGGCGCAACGTACAGTCGGCAAGGGCGGCACATATGAGACCGCCGCAGATCTTGACGCATTCAAACGTGTTATCGCAATTAACTTGGTCGGCACTTTCGATTGCATTCGCATCGTCGGCACGGCAATGAGCACAACAGAACCTCTTGAACATGGTGAGCGCGGGGCAATCGTCAACATTGCTTCTGTTGCTGCATACGACGGTCAAATTGGTCAAGCGTCTTACTCAGCTTCAAAAGGCGGAGTAGTTGGAATGACTTTGCCAATCGCTCGTGATCTTTCTGCAATCGGCGTGCGCATCAACACTGTTGCGCCCGGGCTAATTGACACACCCATATATGGGAAGGGTGAAGCTAGTGAGAACTTCAAGGCAAATCTTGAGAAAGGTGTGCTGTTTCCTCATCGACTTGGCGCGCCAGAAGAACTTGCGTCGATGGTTGTTGAGTGCATCAGAAATAGTTATATGAATGCCGAGTCAATTCGCGTCGATGGCGGCATACGTATGACGCCGAAGTGACGAATCAATAATTCACGTGGCTGGCATCCACGTTCTCCATCGACATCCTTTTACACCATTCGATCAAACACCTTCTGTTGAGGCCGCATCGTTTTCGACGATGCCGATACCTGAAGAGATATTGCCGCAAGTAATTGGCGAAAACTTCCGTCACCGCCTCGGCACGTTTCCAGTTGATGTCGCAAACTGGCTGCCTCTCGATGCAGAAACTGGCTTAACAATCGAATTAAAGAAAAAACTATTAGCGACACGTCGCGATGAAGTCGCGGCTTTAAGACCAGGTGGCGAGGCTGCTGCTGAAGAAGCGGCTCATTTAGTTAGCCAGTGGGCGGGTGTTGAGTTGTCGAGCACTGGTATCAATGCGCTAGTTGAAGCGAGTTTGCTTGTCGCTGATGATCTTGCAGTTTTGCAACCCGTCAAGTCAGCCGATGGAAACGAAAAACTTTTATTGACGGCCGCCGTCGTCTGTTGCCCAAGTCGTTGGACTCTCGTCGAAAAAATGGGCCATGACATGCTCGCGGTTCACGCACCTGTGGCCAAATATGCCGAGCACGTTGGTGCTGCTGTCGATAACTATTTTCAACGCATCACAGTTGAAAAGCCCGTCTGGCGATCGAACTGGATTATTCAAGATCACCCAGCATTGTTTCAGCCTGTTATCCCGCCAGGTCCGTTGCTTGAGAACCCACAAGATTTATGGATTCGCATGGAGCGACAAACTTTGCGCAGACTGCCAGAGACGGGCGGAATACTATTTACGATTCGCGGATATCAACAGCCTCTGCCCGAATATCTCTCGCGCAGTAAAGATATAGCCAGCAACTTGCGCGTACTTCTAGAACGATTGCCAGATGATGTCGCGCAATACAAATCGGTTTATTACTATCGCCCCAAAATTCTTGCGTGGATCAACCAGTTTTGCTAACTAGTCAATTAATTATTTAATCAAGTCGTGTAGTCGGCGTTGATGCGAACGTAGCCGTCAGTGAGGTCGCAACCCCAAACAGTGCTTTCGGCATTGCCGGTATGAAGCGTGACATGAATTCGAACTGTGTCGTTGTGCATGTATTTACTGAGTGCGTCAAGACCTGTTGCATCAATAAATGTTGGGTACACCTCTTGGGTGCCAAAGCGAATTACAACTTTCGATTCATCGATGTCGTTTTCGTCGCTGCACTTGCCAATCGCCATTGCCACTCGACCCCAGTTCGGGTCGGCGCCATGAACCGCTGTTTTTACAAGTGGCGAATTGACTATTGATTTAGCCACAAGTTTGGCTTGGCGCACATCACGCGCACCATCGACACAAACTTCAAGCAACTTTTCTGCACCTTCGCCGTCTCGCGCAACCTGTTTCGTCAATGACAACGCAACTTCGCTAAGCGCCTGTTCAAAATTTGCAATGTCTACTGAGCCGGCAGCACCGCTAGCCAAAATTATCGCTGTATCACTTGTTGAAGTATCAGTATCAATCGAAACGCAATTAAAGGTTTTATCAATTACGCGGCGAAAAATTTGGTCAAGCGAGGTTTTGTCGATATCTGCATCAGTAAACATCATTGTGATCAGCGTTGCCATGTTTGGCTCAATCATTCCAACGCCTTTGGCAACACCCACGACTCGCGCTGTAGACCCTGCAATTACAGCTTCTGCAGTTTTGTGCACCGTATCGGTAGTCATAATTCCGCGCGCGACTTCATCGGCAGAAGCTTCTTCAAAAACTTGTGGTATCGCCGCCAAACCAGTCCGAACATTGTCCATCGGATATTGACGACCGATCACGCCAGTCGAAGCGATCAAAACATCTTTCGCCTCACAACCAATTTTCTGCGCAACAGCATTAACAACTTCGCAGGCGTTACTCATCCCTTCAGCGCCAGTTGCGACATTCGCATTTTTAGAAATCACGACCACTGCTCGCGCCGACAAATCGGCGATGTTCTCGCGACTCAGAATGACGCTGGGCCCAGCAAATCGACTCTGTGTGAAAACTCCAGTTGCGGCGCAAGTTTTTTCGGCAACAACAAGTGTTAGGTCATTGCTCGCATCTTTGATGCCGATATTGGCTACATATGCACTGAAACCTCTAGGTAAGTTCACGACCTCAGTCTATTTTTTATCAGCGAAGTATTTAGCCAAATTATCGAGCGTTTTGCGAATTGCGAGCTCGTTTTTGCGAACATAGCCGGCCAACTTAAGCATCAAGGGTGACTTCGAGGTGCCGTATGAAAACTGTTCAGTCACCATCGTGCCGCCTTGCGTCGATTCGAGGATGTAGCGCCAAACGTGGCCACCAATGTGTCGCCAGCCGATCTGCTTGCCTTCAACAAACTCAACAACAGTGTTTGTAATTTTGTATGGCGCTCCTTTTTTCATGCTCATTCCAAAAGTTGCGTTCAACGAGAGTCGCTGCGGCGCTGAAGACTTTGGTGCGATCACAGAACCCGAACCATCGATCACAGCGTGCATTGCTGGGTTTGCGAGAAGTTCAAAAATTTGTTCGGGGCTGGCCACGACCAACTTGCTTACAGAAACAATCTTGTTTTTATCGTCGTGCGCATTACTACTTGGTGTTTTCATGCGAATGATGCTACGCGAGTGAAGTGGCAACGGCTTCGCCGCAGCGTCGACCAGAGTAAAGCGCACCTTGAATTGACCCAGTGTCGCGATGGTCACCACAAACGAATAATCCATCCCCAAGTGAAACTTTCTGTTTCGGATTAAACGGTGGCAATTGCGCCGGGCCGGCGTGTGCAATTCGATAAGTCTTGATGTGTCGCCACGCATCAACTTGTGGCCCCCACCAAGTACGAAGTTGATCACGCGACATCTCTTCAAGATCTCCATTAATTACTCCTGGAAGTGCGGCAACAATCAAATGCTGACCAGGAGGTGCGTAATTCGGCGCAATATTGCTAAGCACCGCAGCGTTCAGAACTGGGCCGCGACCAGTGCCGTCAAGAACAACAAATTTTTCGTGTGTTGGTGCTTCGTCTGCGGCAAAGTAAACACAACCAGCAACTCGTGATGCAATCTCGGCAGTCTTTAGTAATTCACTCGAACTCGGCTGGTCAGTAGCCACAATAATTGCTTTTGCTCGTACCTGAGAATCAGCAGTTGAGACGACGCCTTGCTCAATTTTGATCACGCGTGTATTCAGAAAGATGTTCTCAGATCCAAGATGTTTCGCCATCTGCTCGGGTATCGCACTCATGCCGTTCGTTGGCAGTGCACTTTGGCCTTCACTCAAAGACTTAAAAATAATCTCAAACATGCGCCGCGATGTTCGCAAATCAGGATCAAGTTGGATACCACCAAATAATGGGCGAAAAAATCGATCAATCATTTTTGAAGAGAATCCCAACCCGCGTAATGCAACAACCGTTGAGATATCGGTGCTATTTAAAATTTTTGTCGCATTAGAGTGCATGACTCGCCAACGCAACGCCGCGATTCGCAACTTGTCGGTTAGTGAGCCGATTGGTGCGAGAACTGTTGCGACTGCACGCCGCGGTTCGCGAAACGGGTCAGTAACAACTGACTCTCTACCATTTCG
>JBILAG010000109.1:0-5638 GCA_044354345.1 Ilumatobacteraceae bacterium
GGTCACAGTTTTGAGTTAACTGATGTCATTGAAGTGCGCGATGATCGAAGCGTAAGTGTCAAAGCGCGCGTAATCGTTGATGGCAAAAAAACATACGAGCCAGCAATCACAAAATACACACGCATTGGGATGAATGTCGGCACACCTTCTGTAAAGGCTTCGCTAACAAGTGATATCTATTTGACACTTGAGCCACCGGTTCGCCAAGATTCGAATACAGCACGTATCAAAGTGTTTATTAAGCCAATGATCACATGGTTATGGATTGGCACAATGTTGATGGCCGTCGGCACTTTTCTTGCGGCGTTTCCTGGTCGTCGGCGCCGTCCGACCGACGCAACGAGTGCGCCGGTTTCAGTTGCCGAGAAAATCTAAAATTGATTATGAGTTCTAAATATCTCGTCAAGGTCGTGTCGAGTGTTGTTGCGCTTGTTCTTGTGTCTTTACTTTGGGTTTTGATCGTTTCTAAACCAAGCGACGGTCAAGTTGCACGTTCGCCACTTCTTGGCCAACCCGCGCCTTCAATTGTTACTGCGACAATTGATGATCAGCCATTCGATCTTCAGCGGCGCAAGGGCTCATGGGTTGTTTTTAATTTTTTTAATTCAACTTGTGTTCCGTGCATCAATGAGCACGATTTGCTGGTTGACTTTGCAAACCGTGAAGCGACTAGTGATAACGGTGCCGAGCTGTACACGGTTGTCAATGACGACAGCGATGATGCGGTGCGAAATTTCTTTACAAAAAATGGTGGTGATTGGGCAAAGTTAAAAGATGAAAACGGCGCAATCGCGGTGGCGTTTGGTGTTGCTCGTGTTCCTGAAACTTGGGTTATTGATCCAAACGGGTTAGTGCGACTCAGAGTTACCGGTGAGTTGAGCGAAGGTCTACTTGAAGCGCAACTAGATAAATTACGCGAAGAGTTCACATCATGAAAACAAGAAAATCTCTATGGCTAGCAATGTTTTTGCTGGTAGGCGTGCTCTTGGCGTTCGGCGCCACTCGTTCTGGCGGCCCGCAGACCCAGCAAGATCGCATTGATTTGGTCACATCACATTTGGCGTGTCCAACGTGTTCGGGAGAGAGTGTTTTTGTATCGCGTGCCTCTGCCGCCGAGGCAATTCGTACCGAAGTTGCTCGGCAGGTTGGTGCTGGCATTCGCACCGACGATGAAATCATCAGCTATATCGAGCAACGTTTTGGCAGTGAAGTTTTATTGGTTCCGCGATCAACTGGTCTCGATTCGTTGGTTTGGTCGCTGCCGGCAGCAGTTTTAATTATTGCGCTGTCTCTATTGGTTAGCGCATTTGCTCGTTGGGGTCGTCGCACGCCTGGTGCGCCAAGCGTCGCTGATGAGGCGCTGGTCAAAAATGCTCTCGCCGAGTCAACGCTAGATGGTGTCGAAAGTTAATTGTCGTGGATAAGTCAGATGCGAACTTTGAAAGTCTCGTAGATCAGCGAAAATTTTTACTGCAGTCATTGCGCGATCTAGACGCCGAATTTAAAGCTGGTGATTTAGATCTTGACGATTACAACTCTCTGCGATCAGATTATGTTGCCCGCACGGCACAAGTTATAAAAGAGATTGAATCACCAGAACTAACTATTTCAAATAGTGAGAAAACCAAATCAACAAAGAGAACTCGTCAAAAAGTGATCACACTGTTGTTGGTATTGATAGTTGCGACTGGCGCAGGCTGGTTAGTGGCGAAGCAGTCGGGTCAGCGATTGTCTGGTCAGTCGTTATCTGGGGGGATCGAAGACTCAACCGCGTCATTATTGTCGCGCGCCAGAGCCACAAATTTTGTCGATCCACAAGCAGCAATTGAGTTGTATTCACAGGTACTTGGTTTAGACCCAGACAATGTCGAGGCACTCACGTATCGCGCGTGGTTGTTAGCACTCATTGCTCGTGGTGCCGGCAGCGAAATTAAACAACTTGCATTTTTATCCGCATCAAGTGATCTCGAGCGAGCGATAAAAATTGATGCCAATTATCCAGACGCGCATTGCTTTCTTGGCATTATTCGGTTTCGCCTTGCAGGCGATGCCATTGGCTCTCGCGAGCAACTAACAATATGCGAATCGCAAAATCCGCCGGCAGAAGTGAAAAGTTTTGTTGATTCAATCATCGCCGAAGTTGACGCAGCGATTGCGGGCTGAGCTTTAAACTAGCTATTACTGCGGCGGCGATATTACTGCGGCGGCGCTGTTATTGCGGCGGCGCCATCACAAATGCAGATTTGAAGCCGTTTTTTGTGCGTTCAACTACCCACACCGCGGCTTTGCGCCAATCTGGTTTTGAGTTGATTTCCATGCCACGTCGTTGCAAAATTTTAATTACTTCAGGAATCATGTCACCATGACTTGAGATCACTGACGAATCTTGAGCATCTTCAAGAAGTTCAATCATCTTGGCAACATCTCCGTCCTCAAATAATCTTTGGTCAGAAACAATTTTAATTTTTGTTGCTTCGCTAAGAGGCTCAAGAGTTTGCATACACCGAACAGCAGGACTCGAAATTAAAGCGGTTGGCTTTAGGTCGATGAGTGTTTTTGCAATTGCGTGAGCCTGCTCCCAGCCTTTGTCGCTTAGAGGTCGCAAGGTGTCTGGGCCGTCCCATTCGCTTCGTTTTCCGGCTTTGGCATGGCGAACTATGTAAAGAGTCACCGCCAAAATTTATCTTACAAATCCTTGATTAATGCATTGCCAGATTATTTCAGGCACAATTACATCATGGGATTCTTTGATAGAAATCGTGACGAACTAGCCGCAAAAGGTTTCGATGAGTCTCGGCTTCCACCTGGGCAGTATTTAACTGATCGATTTCCAGTTCTTCATGTTGGTGATGTGCCAACTTACAAGCCAGGCGAGTGGAGTTTGACAATTGATGGTTTGGTAGACGAGCCGTTTACTTTGTCGTTAGACGAACTACGAGAATTGCCTACGACAGAAATCAAAACAGATATTCATTGCGTAACTAAATGGTCGAAGTTCGACATGGTCTGGGCTGGGGTACGTGTACGTGATTTATTTGAAAAAGCAAAGATTTCAAAGAACGCTACGCATGTGATGGGTCATGCAGAGTATGGCTACACCGCCAACGTGCCACTTGCCGACTTGATGCGTGATGATTCTTTGGTCGTATATCAGTATGAAGGCGAAGACATTGAGCCGATTCATGGTGGCCCCGTTCGACTATTAGTTCCACAGTTGTATTTTTGGAAATCACCGAAGTGGTTGCGTCGCCTCGAACTTTGTGATGCCGATGCCCCAGGTTTCTGGGAGCAAAACGGATACCACATGTACGGCGATCCGTTTTTAGAACAACGTTTCTCGGACGACTAGTTTTTAGATTGGTTTTCTAGTTAAACAGTTGTTGCGCAAAAAGTGTCACCCATCGGCAACGATGATGACAATTCAGGATTCGTGTCGCCATACAACGCAGTCAACATTCCTTTGACCATGCCGCGGTCTACCGCGCAAATCACAGGATGTTCAATTGCAAGTTCGCCGAATGGGCAATGATTATTTACAATTCGCAATTGATTGTTGCGCTGATCTGTGTGAGCGGCAAAGCCGTGCGCGGTTAATGCGTCCGCAACAGCCTGCATTGCAGACCGTAAAGATCTCTGAGTCGTAGTGATGTCGTAGCCGGTCAAACTTGTTGCCATCGCTCGGCCGTATTGTTGGCCAACTTCTTCCGCCATAACAGTCGCCGCTTGGGGTGTAAGCAAAGTCAACGCTTTACCTAAAAGTGAAAGCACAAGGTCGTCGCTGCGAACTGGAAACTCTAAAGTTTGATTTGGATTAGTCGCTCGGTAGTGCTTTGAAGGTCGACCCGCTCCTGCGCCATCATTGCGAGAGACCTCAACTTCGAGATACCCACCGGCTGCAAGTTTGTCTAAGTGGTGTCGGGCCACATTTGGGTGAAGTTCGAATTTCTCGGCAACTTCGCTTGTAGTGACGCCGTTTTCAGTTTCGCGAGTGAATAAATATATTGCTCGACGCGTTGGGTCACCGAAGGCAGATGTGATTGCCGACACGGTCGCAGTGAAATCACCATTATTAAGTTCTTTGGTTGCACTCGGCGGTTTAATTGACACGACAGGTATTCTACCTATGCTCGTAGTGTTAATTATTAGCACTTCAAGTCGAATTGATCGGAACCCAACCCACTATGTCTTTGCCAAGTATTGAACAACTAATTGATTCGCTGCGACCAGTGCAAGATCCAGAACTGCATCGATCGATCGTCGATTTGGGCATGGTGCGCGATGTCGAAATAAATTCATCAGGCGCCGTTTCGCTAACTGTTGTGTTGACTATTTCAGGTTGTCCGCTTCGAAACGAAATTCAACAGCGAGTCAACACTGCATTGCGCGCCCTTGATGGAGTAAAAGATGTTGCATTGAACTTTGGTGTGATGACAGATGCTGAGCGAGCCAAAGTGCGCGAACTTGTGCACGGTGACCCAGCTGCGACCGCAGGTAGTACACCAGCGCAAGGGCATTCAGAGGGGCGAAAAATTTCTTTCGCGCAACCAGGTTCGAAGACTCGCCCAATTTTAATTTCGTCGGGCAAAGGTGGTGTTGGTAAAAGCAGCGTCACAACAAATCTCGCAGTCGCACTGGCAACTGCTGGTTACAAAGTCGGCGTCGTTGATGCCGATATCTACGGATATTCGATTCCGCGAATGCTTGGCACTGATCGCGATCCAGTTGTTATCGACAATATGTTGTTGCCGCCAGAAGCGTGGGGTGTGCGTTGCATCTCAATTGGATACTTTGTTCCTGAAGGTCAGGCAGTTGTTTGGCGTGGCCCAATGTTGCATAAAGCGCTTGAACAATTTCTCACGGATGTTTATTGGGATGAACCAGATTTCTTGCTGATCGACATGCCGCCAGGCACTGGCGACATCGCGTTGAGTCTTAGTCAATACTTGCCGCGCGCAGAAGTTCTTGTCGTGACAACGCCACAATTGGCCGCCCAAAAAGTTGCACGACTCTCGGCGGCGATGGCGGTGAAAGTAAATCTTCCTGTGCGCGGAATCATTGAAAATATGTCGTGGTTTATTGGTGAGGATAAAAAGCGATATGAACTGTTTGGTTCGGGTGGTGGGCAATTACTGGCCGACGAATTAAAAGTTCCATTGTTGGCTCAAATTCCACTTCTTGAAGAACTTCGTGAAGGTGGCGACACTGGCCGACCAATTTCGGCAATTTCGCCAGAATCTGAAGTTGGTCTTATTTTCGCTCAACTTGCCAAGCGAATTGCTGAAGATATGAAACCAAAGAAAGTTTTTAGCGCTGCGCTCAAAGTTAACTAGTCAGCTAGAGAACTATCTGATCTTCGCCTAGTGTGATCAGTATTAAAGAGATAGTAATAAAATAGTAAAAAGAACAACATAAAAATTCAACGAAAGAAGTACAAAGTGGATATTCGAATTGGTGTAACACAAGCCCCGCGAGAAATTTCTCTTGAAATGGCAGACGATGAAAATGTGCATACCAAGATTCGCGCCGCTGTTGAAGCAGCACTTGAAGGCAAGTCTGCAGTTCTTTGGCTGACCGACAAGCGCGGCAAAGAAACAGCAATTCCGTCAGCAAAGATTGCTTTTGTCGAATTTGGTGCACC
>JBILAG010000110.1:0-5611 GCA_044354345.1 Ilumatobacteraceae bacterium
TCAACATCAAAGGCGGAGTTGAAGCGGGGCAAAAGTTCGTCGCGGGGCTCAAATTGCACAGCCACGTTGCCAACATTGGCGATGTGCGAAGTCTCGTGATTCACCCAGCTTCGACAACCCACAGTCAGCTTTCGCCTGAAGAACAAGCTTCAACGGGTGTGTTTCCTGGGCTAGTTCGTCTCTCGGTTGGCCTTGAGTCAATTGAAGACATTTTGGCTGACTTAGAAGAGGGCTTCAAAGCCTCAAAATAGTCGTTCACACAAAGTTCACTTTTAGTTGTCTCATCGTTTGATGTAATTCAACTTCTCGTTCTTAATGACTTCTTAGATTTGGGATGTCGGGAAAGTCCCGTCGTTTTATCAAGGAGGAATTTAGTCAATGATTAACCAAAATTTCAGAAGTCGCTTTGCACGCTTGGTCGTGGCTTCTCTTGCTGCAGGCTTGGTAGCAGTAGCAGGGGCTAGCCCGGTTAGTGCCGCAAAAATAGGTGATGAATGTAAGTCAAAAGATTTGTACAAGATCGAGAAGCTCACTTCAAGTTATATCCGTTGCGAAATCGTAAAGGGAACCTCGATTCACTCGAGTGACCCGAAAAAGAAAGCAAAGTTCAAGTGGACTGCTACCAAAGAGTCGCAATACATTTTGGCAAACGCCGAGAAAGAGACGATTCGTCTTGACGGTTCAAGCACGGTCTATCCACTTGCAGCAGTAGCCGCAAAGTATTTTGAAAACTCAACCAAGAGTGTCAAAAAAGGCGATGGCGCAAAAGTAACTGTCGGCTTCTCAGGCACCGGTGGTGGCTTTGAAAAGTTCTGCCGAAACGAGACCGATATTTCTAATGCTTCTCGTGCAATCAGTGCAAAAGAAGTTGCGGCATGCAAAGCAACTGGCATCACTTACACCGAAGTCATCGTGGCAAACGACGGGCTTGCGGTTGTTGTGAACAAAGAAAACACTTGGGCAACTTCGTTGACGATGAAAGAATTGAATGCAATCTGGAAAGATGGCAGCACAATTACAAACTGGAAAGAAGTTCGAACTGGTTTCCCAGACGTGGCAATCAAACTTTTTGGTGCGGGTACTGACTCAGGAACCTTCGACAGTTTCACAGAGTTCGTGAACGGCAAGGCAAAGAGTGTGCGAAAGACTGGTGTTCAAACATCTGAAGATGACAATGTGACGGTTAAAGGCGTCGCCAGCGATAAAGGTGCTATGGGTTACTTCGGTCTGTCATATGCCGAAGAGAACGCGAGCAAGGTGAAATTGGTGCCACTTGATAAAGGTGCAGGTGCCGTTGAACCAACTATTGCAACGGTTCAAAACGTCACATATCCGATGGCTCGACCGCTTTACTTCTACGTAAAGAACGCATCCATCGCAACCAAGCCGGCAGTTGGTGCATTCGTTCAGTTCTGGGTCGACAATCTCGCTCAGATCAGTGAAGATGCAATTTTCGTGCCTTTGACTACACCGCAGATCAAGGCGCTTCAAGGTGGCATTAAAGCAATTGCTCTGATTCCAAAGGTCAAGAAGTAAGTAATTTCAAACATTGGGAGCCCTCAGGTTTTTAATCTGGGGGCTCCTTGTTTTGCTACTAATGTTTTTCGTATCGCCTGCTGAAAGAAGTTTATGAGCACATCATTCGCCGTAATTAACGAGCTTCAACCTTCGGGTCGAAAGCTTCGTCAGCAACGTGTCGAAAAGTTAATAAAGTTTTTTCTAATGATCGTTGCGGCTAGTGGCATGTTGATCACCACCGGGGTAGTGGTTGCGCTTGTAAGACCGTCGGTTGACTTTTTTAGATCTATAAGCATCGGTGAGTTCTTGGGTACAACTGCTTGGTTTCCGCTGTACGAGCCGCCAGACTTTGGCGTTTGGCCATTGATCATTGGCACTTTTTCGGTGATGTTAATCGCCGTGGTCATTGCGGTTCCAGGTGGTTTAGCAATTGCTTTTTACCTAAGCCAGTATGCGAGCGACAGGGTACGAAGAAAATTAAAGCCGATACTCGAGATTCTTGCCGGCGTGCCGACGGTTGTGTTTGGATTTTTTGCAATTAATTTTATTGGCCCGAACATTGCCGCGAAAATTTGGGTTTTTAGTGATGTTGGTTTTTACAGTTCGCTTTCTGCGGGCATCACGGTGGGCTTAATGATCATGCCGATGATGACAACGCTGTCCGAAGATGCAATGGCTGCGGTACCAAGGGCATTGGTCGAAGGCGCCTACGCGTTGGGTGCCACGAAACGTGAGACTTGTACGGGTGTTATCTTCCCGGCTGCTCTCTCAGGAATTATCGCCGCGGGTGTGATTGCGATGTCCCGGGCAATCGGTGAGACAACGATCGTTTTATTGGCTGCTGGTAGTACCGCAAATTTCACTTTTGATGTTGGTCAACCAATGCAGACGATGTCGTCGTTTATTGGTTTCGCTGGTCTAGGTGATCAGCCAACTGGTTCGACGGGTTATCAAACTATTTTTGCCGTTGGGTCGTTGCTGTTTGTTATTACTTTTATTTTAAATATGTTCAGTCGCAAGATCGTGGCTCGTTTTCGTGAGGTTTACCAATGACCTCTGTCGTAACTACGGAAGTAATGCGGGCAGACCTGCGTGACACAACAAGCACCTCGCGCAAAAATTGGGATAAAGCTTTCTTGGGTGGTCTGTGGGTGTTTACTTTGCTTGCAATTGTCACGCTTGTCGTTTTAATTGGCACAACTTTGCTTAAAGGTTTTACACGACTTAATCCGTCGCTGTTGATTAATTTTCCATCGCCGTTTCCAGAAGACGCTGGTATTCAAGCGGCAATCTTCGGTTCAATATGGGTGGTAGTGACATCTGGATTTGTGTCATTATTCTTTGCCTTAGGAACGGCGATCTATCTTGAAGAGTTCGTCGACCAAAAAAGTCGTTTGAACAATCTCATAACAATAAATATCCAAACCCTCGCTGGCGTGCCGAGCATCGTGTTCGGAATCTTGGGCTTGGCATTTATTGCTCGCGGATGGTTGGGTTGGGGATTTACGGTCGGTACTGCGTCGGCGGTGTTGACAATGATGGTTTTGCCGGTGATGATCGTTTCTGCACGCGAAGCATTAAAAGCTGTGCCATCGAGTCTTCGCGAAGGTGCCTTTGCGCTCGGTGCAACTCGTTGGCAGACAATTGTTAAGCAGGTGCTTCCTTCGGCGATTCCGGGAATCGCGACTGGAAGCATCTTGGGTGTCTCTCGCGCGCTCGGTGAGTCGGCACCATTGATTTTGCTCGGCGCACTCGCATATGTGAGTTCGAACCCATCTGGTTTAAGTTCTGACTATACGGTGCTACCACTTGTGATTTTGAAATACACGCAAGAAGCTCAAGAAGAATTTCAGGCAGTTGGTGCGGCGGCAATTATCGTGCTCTTGGTATTGCTCATTTCTTTAAACATGATCGCAATCGTTATTAGAGACAAGAGCAGAAAGTCATGGTAGACAAAATGGTAAATGCAACAATCCCTGAAGTTTCAAGCACATTGCCGAAAGTTGGTAGCGTTCTGAGAATGAACTTGGCTGAAGGTCAATCAAGTAGTTCGGCAAATTTTGCCAACGAGATGATCATGGAGTCGGTTGGTCTTCAAGTGCACTACGGAGATTTTTTGGCAGTTCGTGATGTGAATTTGACAATTCACAAAAGTGAGATCACTGCGCTGATCGGGCCTTCAGGTTGCGGTAAGTCGACGATTATTCGTTGCTTTAATCGAATGAATGATTTGATCCCGTCAGCCAAAGTTGGGGGAAATGTCTTTTACAAGGGCATTGATCTCTACGGGCCAGAAGCAAATTCGGGTGAGGTTCGTCGTCGCATTGGCATGGTTTTCCAAAAGCCGAATCCGTTTCCAAAGTCAATTTATGAAAATGTGGCGTTTGGTCCGAAAGTAAATGGCAAGCCGTCAAAAGCTGAGACCGACGAAATCGTTGAGCGCTCGCTTAAGCGCGCGGCCCTATGGGAAGAAGTTAAAGATCGCTTGAAGCAATCAGCTTTTTCTCTCTCAGGTGGTCAACAACAACGTTTGTGTATCGCTCGAGCGCTTGCGGTGAACCCCGATGTTTTGTTGATGGACGAACCTTGTTCGGCGCTTGACCCAATTGCCACTGCCCGAATTGAAGACTTAATGGCAGAAATCAAGACCGAGTATCCGATAATTATCGTGACGCACAATATGCAACAGGCTGCGCGCGTCAGCGATCGCACTGCATTTTTCAACACAGAAATCGGTGCAAACGCGACAAGGCCAACCGGCGTTCTTGTCGAATACGACACGACTCGTAAGATTTTCTCGAACCCAAGCGACACGCGCACTGAGCAATACATCAGCGGAAGAATGGGTTAGTTCGCTCTAATCAGAGTCTTCGTCTGGTTGTTCGCGAAGAAACTGTTCGAGTTGAGCGCCGAGGTCATCGGCTGTTGGTATTTCAATTTGTGACATACGGTCAAAATCACTTTCGAGCATCTTTACAAAATTTGCAATTTGCTCGTCACCTTCAACTGCCGCATCGTGAAGTTCTGACCACCGGTGGATTTCTTCGTAAAGTTCGGCATGACGAGTTGGCACGCCGAGCACAAGTTCTAATTTTCGCAGTAGTGCAGCCGACGATTTTGGGTGCTGGGCATTTAGTAAATATCTTGGCACGCCAACTCGTAACGACACAGAAGGCAAATGCTCACGCTCAAATCTTTCGTGAAGTACACCGATCAATCCAGTTGGTCCTTGATATTTCGGTAGATCTAGTTTTAATCGACGAGCAAGAGCGACATTGGATGTGCTTCCAATCACATTTGGGGTTCGCGTATGCGGTATCGAGTCATCATTCGCGCCGACGGTTACAACAACACTGCACTTCAAGCGCTGAGCGCATTGAACGATGCACTCGGCAAAAATATTCCAGTTCATGTGAGGCTCAACGCCTGACAACACCACCAAGTCGCGAGCTCCTTCAGGAAACCGAGCGACTATAAATTCGTTCTCTGGCCAAATGATTTGACGCTCGTTATCTTCATCCACGTAAACCTCAGGTCGCTGAGCGGTGAAGTCAAAAAAAGGGTCCGAGTCAACGCTGGCGACGACAGTTGTCAGGCGGTCTTCAAGCCACCAGTCAAGTGCGCCCGTGGCGGCACCGGCGATATCAAAATATCCACGTAATGCAATAACCAGAATAGGATCGCGCAACGCACCGACGGCGTCCCAGTCGGCTTCAAGCACATCCTCAATGTTCATAGATGGCCAAGAAATAACCGTGACAAATTACTTCCACTGTGTAAGCATGGCAGCCATGGTTGCATCTTCACACCCCAAATCTCGAGTTTCAAAACGCTTATCGGCAATCAATGAGTCGGCAACTTTGGCAGTTGACTCTAAGGCAAAAGCATTGCAGGCAAAAGGCGAACATGTAATTGGCTTTGGCGCCGGTGAGCCAGACTTTCCGACACCCGAATACATTGTCGAAGCTGCAGTTCGCGCCGCTCATGACCCGAAAGCGCACCGGTATACGCCGGCCGCAGGTCTGCCGCAATTGCGCGAGGCGATTGCAGTTAAAACGAAACGTGATTCGGGTTTTGAGTGTGCTGCGTCGCA
>JBILAG010000029.1:0-21171 GCA_044354345.1 Ilumatobacteraceae bacterium
AGAACTACGGTTACCAACTGACAGCACGTTTCCGATTGATGCTCAGACTGAAACAGTAAACATTGCTCCGACTTCGGCGACTTTTGTAATTATCGATGACACAGCGGCAGATGTTGAGCGCGAAGTGTCATTCAAGAAGTCAATGCGAAAAAGAACCAAGTTTTTTATAACCGGCTCTGTCGTTTTCGGTGTTTTTTCGTTAGTGCTTATTGTTTTGGCGTCACCGATTATTGCTGTGCGTGAAGTTGAGATTGAAGGTTCAAAATATATGAATAAAGATTTGTTGGCCTCCGTTGAGCAGTCACTTCTAGGTAAACCTTTACTAACAGTTGATACTCGTGAGGCATCAAACCGACTTGAAGACGACCCTTGGGTTGAGACTGTTCGCATTAGGCAATTTTTCCCGTCCCGTTTACTAATCGAAATCGCAGAGCGCGTTCCGGTTGCTTGGTTCATCGGTGTTGACAATCGCGCTCGGATTGTTGATGCAGAAGGACGAATTTTAGCCGTTGAAGATGGACAGCCGACTGATTACCTACAGATCACGGGCGTGGGTCCAAATCTTTCTCCGGGTAATAGCGCCGGTGCTTTGTATAAAGCTGCCGCGCAGTTGGCAACTGGGTTACCCGACGAGTTGTCAGTGCTTGTGTTGAACGTCGGGATTGGTGGACCTAATCAGCTCGTCATGACGCTTAGATCTGGCACACTCGTTAATTTTGGCGAGCCTGTAGATGTGCTGAATAAATTAATCAGCTTGGTTGTATTGCTTAGGCGACAGGATTCAAAGCAGATCGTCTTCATTGACTTGAGTAACCCAGATATCCCAACAGTCCAGTCAAAGTAGGGCATCGGCTAGATGCATGTTGCAGGTTAAAAAATATGGCAGACTGATGGGAATGGTTATTTTCGCGGGTTCATTTTAAATGGCAGGTCAGCCTCAGAATTATCTTGCAGTCATCAAAGTTATTGGTGTTGGCGGTGGTGGAGTCAACGCGATCAATCGAATGATCGAATCTGGAATGCGCGGTGTTGAGTTTATTGCGATAAATACAGACGCTCAGCAGTTGTTACTCAGTGATGCAAACATGAAAATAGATATTGGTCGCGAGCTAACAAGAGGTCTTGGTGCTGGTGCTGACCCAGAAGTTGGTCGTCAAGCCGCAGAACAACATCGTGCCGAAATTCAAGAAGTTATTGCAGGTGCAGACATGGTATTCATCACCGCTGGTGAAGGTGGCGGAACAGGAACTGGTGCTGCACCGATTGTCGCTGAGATCGCCAAATCTGAGGGCGCACTCACCGTTGCGATTGTTACTCGTCCGTTTGCTTTTGAAGGTCGTCGTCGCGCAGTCCAAGCCGATGCAGGCATTGCTGCGCTTAAAGAAAAAGTTGACACGCTAGTAGTTATTCCAAATGAAAGATTGCTGGCGATCTCGACTGAGAAGACAACTCTGCTTGAGGCCTTCAAGCGAGCCGATGATGTTTTGTATCAGGGCGTTTCAGGCATCACTGGTTTAATTACGACACCAGGTTTGATTAATACTGACTTTGCCGATGTTAAGGCTGTGTTGGCAAATGCAGGCACTGCGTTGATGGGTACCGGTTCTGCAACCGGAGAAAATCGTGCGACAGTTGCTGCGAATGCGGCAATCAATTCGCCAATGCTTGAAGCCTCACTTGAAGGTGCTCGTGGTGTGATTGTAAACATAACTGGCCCGTCGAATGTTGGTTTGTTTGAAGTAACCAACGCAATGGAGATTCTGCGAAGCGTTGCGCATCAAGATGCAAACATTATTCACGGTTTAGTTATCGATGATGAGATCAATGATGAAGTTCGAGTCACAGTTGTGGCCGCAGGCTTTGATCGATGGGATGGATCTCCACAGCGTGCAGCCACTCGAAGTGATGGTCGCAATACCGCAACTTCGGGTACGACTCGGCCAGACGCGAAGCCTGCTCGATTGAAAGAATTATTCGGTGGATCTGATCCATTGATCAGCGATGATGACGACGACCTGCCATCTTTTCTTAAGTAATTGTTGATCGTCGTTGACGACACTTAGTTCGCCTAACTTAGAAGAACTCGCCGAGCGTGTTTCTGCAATTCGTGCCCGAATTTTAAATGCAGGCGGCAAAAACGTTAAGTTGATTGCAGTCACCAAGACTTTTGATGCGACTGCTATGACTAGTGCTTATGAGACTGGATGCGACGCAGTCGGTGAAAATTACGCGCAGGAGCTAATCGCAAAGTCTGAGCAAGTGCCAAAAGATCAACGATTACCCGTGCACTTTATTGGGCGATTGCAAAGTAATAAAATCAGGTCACTTATAAATTGCGTTGATGTTTGGCAGAGCGTTGATCGCCTCAGTTTGATAGATGAAATTGTCAAGCGCTGCCCAGCGGTAAACACGACGATAAACACGGTAAAACTAATCAAGCCTGTGCAGATTATGTTGCAAGTCAACTCAACAAATGAGCCTGATAAAGGTGGTTGCGAACCGAGCGATGTCGAAGCTTTGTTCGTTAAGGCTCAGAGCCTTGGCCTAGAAGTCATTGGACTCATGACTGTTGGGCCAACGCAAAGCGATACGACAGCGACCCGAAAGGCCTTTCGCCTAGTTGCCAAGATAGCCAATGAATTAGGTCTCAAAGAAATAAGTATGGGGATGACCGCAGACCTCGAAATAGCCGTAGAGGAAGGTTCAACTGCTGTACGTATAGGTTCAGGATTGTTCGGCTCGAGGGCCTAGAAGCGCAGATTAAGTCCCGTTTTAAGAGCATTCAGGCAAGTAAACTGAACAGATGTCAATGTTTCGACGTGCGATGGATTATTTGGGTCTGGGCGATGATGGCTCATATGACGACTACCAAGACGAGCCGCAAAGCGAGCAAGATTTTGGAAGGGACATGCGCGATGACCGCCGTGGAGCTCCTGGCTATGGTCAAAGTCCTGGTTACGGTCAGGGTCAAGGCAATCGATCGCGTTTTGATGATGCCGATGGCACCAGCGATTTGCAGACAGAGTCGGCGATTCGCAGGCAGCAAGAACAGCATGACTCGGGTCTAACGATTAGACCGGCAGCTGGTCGCCGTGCTGATGCAAGTGTTCGGCCAATACCTCCGTCATCTACGCCGATTACGGTTTCTCCGCAAAGTTACGAAGAGGTCAAAGGAATCGTCGATCACTTCAGAAAAGGCACACCGGTGATCATTGACTTGCAAGACACCGATACGAGGGTTATGCGCCGAATTCTTGATTTTGCTAGCGGTGTCTGTTACGCGCAAGGTGGGGGGATGGAGAAAGTTAGTTCGGGCGTGTTTATGATGAAACCTTCTGGCGCTCGAGTTATTCGAGGCTAGAACTAATCGAAAGTTTGAAAAATGAGATCACTTTTATGTAATGCAGTGTCACTTTTTACGATGATGATCATCGTGCGAGTTGTACTCTCTTGGTTTCCTTCGACGAGTGGTGGGTTCGTCGCCCAAGTTTCTTATTTTGTCGGGCGCATTACCGAGCCGGTCTTGAGCGCAGTGCGTCAAAAATTGCCCCGAACTGGTGCTATTGATTTTTCTTCCTTGGTTGTGTTGTTATTCCTGCAGATTGTTGTGCAGGGCATGATCCTGAGATGTTAAGTCGCGCGTGTCGTACCCACAAGTAGAGCCGCAACCGAATTTTCCACTACAAGAGTCACGAACTTTAGACTTTTGGAAACAAGACAAAACATTCGAAGCATCCGTTGAGTTGAATCAAGCCGGAGCCAATGGCGAAAACGAATTCGTTTTTTATGACGGTCCACCTTTCGCAAATGGATTGCCGCACTACGGACATTTATTGACAGGATTTGTTAAAGACGCGGTACCCAGGTATCGCACGATGCGCGGTCAGCGTGTCGATCGTCGTTTTGGTTGGGATTGCCATGGACTTCCGGCCGAAGCCGAAGCCGAGCGCCAACTAAAAATCTCTGGGCGGCAGGCGATCACAGATTTTGGCATCGACAAGTTCAATGAATATTGTCGAAGTTCGGTTTTGCAATACACCAGCGATTGGGAGCGATATGTAACTCGCCAAGCACGTTGGGTTGATTTCGAAGACGACTATAAGACGCTCGACACTCCATACATGGAGAGCGTTATGTGGGCTTTCAAAACATTATGGGATAAAGGTTTGATTTATGAAGGCTTTCGAGTTCTGCCTTACTCATGGGCGCTCGAGACGCCACTTTCAAATACCGAAACTCGAATGGATGATGCTTATCGTCAAGTGCAAGACCCGGCCTTGACAGTTGCATTTGAATTAGAAACCGGTGAGTTCATTCTTGCATGGACAACAACGCCGTGGACATTGCCGTCAAACTTGGCGCTGGCTGTTGCGGTTGATGTTGACTACGCGGTCATTGATCATGATGGCAAAAAACTAATTTTGGCAGTTGAACGCCTTGCGTCTTACGAACGAGAGTTTCCAGAGCCAAAAGTTATTTTGACACTCAAAGGTTCCGAGTTGGTTGGTCGAAAATATGCTCCGCTATTTGATTATTTCGCTGAGCATCCGAACTCTTTTCGAGTTATCGCTGGTGATTTTGTAACCACAGATAACGGCACTGGGGTAGTGCATTTGGCGCCAGGTTTCGGCGAAGACGACCAACGTGTTTGTCAAGATGAAGACATAGAACTCGTAGTTCCAGTTGATTCTCGCGGATGTTTCACAAGCGAAGTAAAAGATTTCGAAGGTCAATTGGTATTTGATGCCAACCCAGCAATTATTCGAGTTCTAAAAGATCGTGGCGTGGTGATTCGTCATGAGACTTACGATCACGCGTACCCCCATTGCTGGCGCACAGGCAAACCTCTGATTTATAAAGCAGTTGGTTCGTGGTTCGTAAAAGTCACTGCAATCAAAGATCGAATGGTCGAACTGAATCAGCAAGTGACTTGGGTGCCAGACCATTTGAAGAACGGCAGCTTTGGAAAGTGGTTAGAAAACGCCCGAGATTGGACTATCAGTCGTAACCGTTTTTGGGGTTCGCCGATTCCAGTTTGGCGAAGTGACAACCCTGAATATCCGCGCATCGATGTATATGGAAGTCTTGAAGAACTTCGACGCGATTTCGGAGTTGATATTCAAGAGCTTCATCGACCAACAATCGATGAACTTGTGCGCCCTAACCCAGATGACCCAACTGGCAAGTCAATGATGCGGCGAGTACCCGAAGTTTTAGATTGTTGGTTCGAGAGCGGCTCAATGCCGTTTGCTCAAGTGCATTATCCGTTTGAAAATCAAGAGTGGTTCGAGAATCATTACCCGGGCGATTTTATTGTCGAGTACATCGGCCAAACTCGCGGGTGGTTTTATACATTGCATGTTTTGGCAACAGCGCTATTTGATAGGCCAGCATTTCTCAACTGCGTGAGTCACGGCATTGTGCTCGGCGAAGATGGCGCCAAGATGTCGAAGAGCCTGCGCAACTATCCAGACCCGATGAAGGTTTTTGATAGCCACGGTGCTGACGCAATGCGTTGGTATTTGTTGTCTTCTTCAATTTTGCGTGGCTCTGATTTTGCGGTCACCGAGGACGGAATGCGCGACACTGTGCGTCAAGTGATGTTGCCACTTTGGAACAGTTGGTACTTTCTTGCGCTTTATTCAAACGCCGAGTCATTGACCGGAAAGTTCGACACTTCAAGCGAGAATGTTTTAGATCGCTATATTTTCGCTAAATTGCGAGATTTAGTTTCTGATACGACAAAAAGTTTTGACAAATACGATTTGTTCGCAGCATGCGCCGAAATCAGAACATTTTTGGATGTTTTGACTAACTGGTATATCAGACGCAGTAGAGATCGATTCTGGTCTGGTGATATTGGGGCGATTAACACGTTGCACTCGGTATTGCATGTTTTAACACGAGTTGCAGCGCCAGTGTTGCCGTTGATCACCGAAGAAATTTTTCGTGGTTTAACGGGCGAGCGAAGCGTCCACTTACAACCTTGGCCGACAGCCGACTCTTTGATTCAAGACGACGCACTGGTGGCGTCAATGGATCGTGTTCGTGACGTTTGCTCGACCACGCTGTCGTTGAGAAAAGTACATGGCCGTCGCGTGCGGCTTCCTTTGGCGAAGTTGATTATCGCCACTGCCGATTCAGATGGTCTGCGCAAATTTGTTGATGTGATTGCAGATGAGGTCAACGTGCGCGATGTTGAATTTACCGACGATGTGTCATCGGTTGCAGCTTTTGAATTGCAAGTAGTGCCGAGCATTGTTGGCCCAAGACTTGGGGCTAATACACAAAAAGTTATTGTTGCTGTCAAGAAAGGTGACTGGAAGCGAAACGGAAACGTGATTACAGCCGGCTCAATTGATTTATTTGAAGGCGAATACAATCTGAAACTAGTTCCTAAAAGTTCTGGTGCCAGTGCCACCTTGAATAGCTCAGAGGGTGTTGTAGTTCTTGATATCGATTTGACACCTGACCTTGAAGCAGAGGGTGTGGCGCGCGACTTAATAAGACTCATTCAGCAGCTGCGCCGAGAATCAGGTTTGCATGTGTCTGACCGTATTGAGTTACAACTGGGTTTGCCAAGTGAACTCGCCGAGCAGGTATCAAGCCACTTAGTAACAATTAAGTCTGAAACTCTGGCTACTGACATCGAACTTGTGAAAAACCACGCCCCGAACGCCGATCTTGACGGTGTCGCAGTATTTGTTTCGCTAAATGCGGTTATATAAAAACGCAGACAACGAAACCAGAACGTTTATACCTTTAAATCCGCTATCGTAAGGCAGTCAAATTAGCGCCTCATTTTTGGGGCCGCTTGGGAGGTGCTGATAGTGGTTTCAAAGAAAAAGTCTTCGACTAAAAAGAAAACAGTAAGAAGCGCACCCAAGAAGAGTGCCTCAGGGGCTAAGAAAAAGCTTGAGCTGAAGAAGAAGCTTGATCTCAAAAAGAAGCTTGAACTCAAGAAAAAACTTGACCTCAAAAAGAAGCTTGAGTTGAAGAAGAAGCTTGAACTGAAAAAGAAACTTGATCTCAAAAAGAAGCTCGAGTTGAAGAAGAAGCTGGATCTCAAAAAGAAGCTCGAACTCAAGAAGAAGCTTGATCTCAAAAAGAAGCTTGAACTGAAAAAGCAGCTTGATCTCAAAAAGAAACTAGAACTCCAGAAAAATCTCGAAAAGAAGGCACGTGAGGCAGCTGCGAAAGCACTTAAGCGTCAGCGCGAAATAGAAAAGCGTGCGGCCGTGGCCGCCAAGGCCCTCTTGCTAAAAGAGAAGAAAAAAGAAGCGATTCGTGTCGCTAAAGAGCGTGCAAAACTAAAGGCAGATCAAGTCGCTGAGCGCTTGGCGTTGCGCGCTGCCAAAGAGAAAGAGAAGCTGGCCATTAAGGCTGCCCGTGAAGCTGAAAAAGCCGCAAAAATTGCCGCTCGCGAGGCTGAACGCCTTGCCGAAATTGAAGCCAATAGAAAACCAGTCGCTCCACCTAAGCCCCCAATTATCAAGGGCGTGATGCAAGACGGTATAACGCCGACAAAAGAGTTCAATTTTGAATTTTTGTTGTCGCAGCGTGAAATGCTTAATTCAGAGCGTAGGAATCTTCTTGGTCAAGCCGATCGTTTAGAAAGTGAAGCTAACGCGATTGTTGAAAACTCAGAAATGGGTGATGTGCAATTTGATGATGAAGGTGGAGAGGGCGACACAATGGTTGTTGAACGCGAGCGTGATTTGACACTCTCGGCGTCAGCCCGTCAAACAGTTGAAGAGATTGATGATGCTCTAAAACGAATCGAGACAGGCGATTACGGGTATTCCAGTCGCTCTGGTTTGCCGATTCCACGTGAGCGTTTAAAAGCATTGCCTTGGACAACTGAACTTGTTCAAGAGCGCGCTGGTGGAATTGGTTCTTATTAGAACTAATTCATTTAAAGCAAATAGGTTATGACTGACGCGCCCGCACGAAGTAGCGCATCAAAACTGGTTGCCTTTGTATTGATCGCTGTAGTGATTGTTTTAGACCAATTAACCAAGCATTGGTCTCTTAATGCACTTAACGCTGGCCGAACGATAGCAATATTCTGGACTCTGCAATTGAATTTAGTTTTTAACTCTGGCATGGCTTTTTCTCAAGGACAAGGTGTTGGAAGAATCATCGGTGTGTTAGCAATCGGAGTCGTAATCGGGTTATTGATGTCGTTGCGTAAGCCGATGACGATGATGACAGTTATTGGTACTGGTCTTTTGATCGGTGGGGCCTGCGGAAATATTTTGGATCGAATGTTTCGTGGTGACGGGTGGATGAGCGGCGCTGTAGTTGACTTCATCGACCTGCAGTGGTTTCCTGTGTTTAACGTTGCCGATTCTGCTGTAACAGTTGGAGCAGGATTTTTAATTTTGGGAGCATTTTTTGCAAGGTCTAGTTCATGATCGACGAATCCAAAAAGAGAATAATTGACGAGACAATTGTTTCGTCTCTGGTAGGTCAACGCGTGGATCGGGTGATTTCGCTTGTTGCAGATATTCCACGAGCGGCCGCCGCGCAGATCATCGAGGCAGGCGCAGTGTTGTTAGATGATGTGGTTGTCAAGGCAGGAAAGATCAAAGTCACCGAAGGTCAGCACTTGGTTATTGATTTGACTTTGCTTCCTGAGAAACAGTTGCCTGCCGCCGAACCAAATATAAAAGTTGATGTGGTTTATGCAGATGACGACTTGATCGTAATTAATAAGCAGGCAGGCATCGTTGTTCATCCTGGTGCTGGCAACCCGACTGGAACGTTAGTAAATGCAGTGCTCGCGTTGTATCCAGAAATCGCAACAGTCGGTGATGTCTATCGACCTGGTGTTGTGCATCGCCTTGACGCTGGTACGACAGGTCTAATGGTCATGGCTCGAACAGCTCGCGCTTATGATTCGCTAGTAGATGCACTTTCGCGCCGAGTCGTTGTGCGTAGATACTTGGCACTTGTTTGGGGAGAGATGAGTGCGCCAAGTGGAGTAATTGATGCACCGCTCGGTCGCGATCAACGAGACCCGACTCGAATGGCAGTTCTTGCTGGCGGAAAGTCAGCCCGCACAAATTATGAAGTGCGCCAGGCGTTTAATTTGCCAGTTAGTTGTTCGCTTCTCGAATGCGGATTAGAAACGGGACGCACCCACCAAATTCGCGTGCACTTGGCGACTCTTGGTCACAGTGTTGTCGGCGATGTCGTTTACGGCGGCGCACGTAGTGTGCTTTCTTCGCCTCGACCGATGTTGCATGCGATGACTTTAAAGTTTGATCATCCGGTTACTGGTGACGAAATGAAGTTTGACGCGCAAATCCCTGCTGATTTTGCGGCAATTCTAAAGAAGTGTTCTTAACTTTTATTTTTTAACGACTGGCCAAGAGGCTTCGCCATTTGAGATGGCGGCGATATCTTCGAGGGTGTATTTCGTAAGGTGCTCTCGCATGTATTCGCTAGCGAGATTCCAAACTGCCAAAAGTACACATTGTCCATCGTGGTCACAAGAACCGTCAGTATGCGGTTCGCCAAAATCTCCCACGGAGATTGGGCCATCCACGGCTGAAATTATTTCAGAGAGATAAATATCGCTGGCAGGTCGGGCAAGTATGTAGCCGCCCCCAACACCGCGCTTTGATTTAACTAATCCAGCTCCCTTAAGGGCAAGCAAAATCTGTTCAAGATACGGTTGAGGTAGAGCAGTACGAGTAGCGATATCGCGAACGGATGTTGGACCGTCATCGTTTTGGTGCAGACGTAACGAAAGTAGTGCTCGACAGGCGTAATCTCCACGTGTCGAAATTCTCACGGCTATATGTTATGCCAGTTTCCGATGCGAAGATTAACTGTGATTACTGATCTATTGAAGTATTGTCATTGAACACAATCATGACTGACAAATCATTAACTAGACCACGCCTGCCGGCATATAAAGCAGGCTGTATCACTGGCATTATTCCGGCGCTCCTCGGGCCGTCTGGTACTAAAGAGATTCCAAGTTGGATGCCCAATTGTGTTCAGGGTGCGCGACAAGTTGTGCTGCTCGTGATTGACGGACTCGGTTGGCATCAGTTGCAAAAAAATCTTGAGCATTGCCCAACGCTTGCAACGATGCAAGGTTTTTCAATCACGACAGTTGCGCCAACGACAACCGTTAGCGCGTTGACATCAATTACAACTGGTTTGGCACCTGCAGAACATGGACTTGTCGGTTATCGCATTGACATGGGCGGGCGAGTCATGCAGATGCTCAAGTGGGGCGATGAAAAAGGTGATTTACGAAATATGTATTCACCCGATTTAGTTCAACCATGCCCACCATTCATGGGGGCGAGCGTACCTGTGTTGAGTAAAGCAGAACTAGAAGGCTCTGCATTTACTCAAGCCCATTTGCGCGGGGTACGACCAAAAGGTTGGCGCGCGGCATCAAGCATTTCTGTGGAGATCGGAGAGTTGTTGCGAGCAGGTGAGAAATTTATCTATGCGTATTATGACGGAGTTGACAAGATTGCTCATGAACGTGGCTTCGGGCCATTTTATGAAGCAGAGTTGCGCAGTGCTGATTCACTGGTTGCAAATATCAAAGAAGTTCTCGTATCTGGCTCAGTGCTGTTAGTCACTGCCGATCATGGGCAAGTAATGGTTGGAACAAACACCTTGCCACCGCACGCCAATGTTCTCGCGATGACCGCCTATCAATCTGGAGAAGGCCGATTTCGTTGGTTGCATGCGCGAAACGGCACCGAAGTTGAGTTGCTTGCGCGAGCAACGCAACATCACAGTGATTGTGCATGGGTTGTGAGTAAAGAACAGGTAATTGATGAACAGTGGCTAGGCCCAAGACTTGGCCCTGCAACTCGAAAGCGACTCGGCGATGTTGCGCTTGTGCCTCGAGATGCAATCAGTTTTGACGACCCAGCAGATTCTGGTCCATATATGTTGCAATGTCGTCATGGTGCGTTAACGGATGATGAACTTGATGTACCGTTACTTGCCGTTACCGGAAACTGATAAGTCTGATAAGTTAATTTCTCTACTATGAACGAAACACAACGCGGCGAAATAGTCCAGGAAAATAATCTCGTAGAAGAAACTGTTACAGCACCGGCCAAAGTAATGCGGATTGGCTCGATGATTAAACAGCTACTCGACGAAGTGCGTTCGATGACGCTTGACAGCCCATCTCGTGAGCGACTCGCAGAAATATATGAGCGATCGATTGTCGAATTGACGACTGCGTTGTCGCCCGATCTACAAGAAGAACTTAGAACGCTCGCGCTGCCGTTCAAGGATGGAGATATTCCATCTGATGCTGAATTGCGAGTCGCCAAAGCTCAACTTGTCGGCTGGCTCGAGGGTTTGTTTCACGGTATTCAAGCGACGATGTTTGCGCAACAACTTTCAATGCGCCAACAGTCAGAGCAAAAGCAAATTCAATCAGGCGAAGCATCAAGTGCACAGCCAGGAGATCGCCCCGGAACATATTTGTAATGGGTGATTCGTTCACTCATCTTCATGTTCATACAGAATTCTCGATGCTTGACGGTGCGTCGCGCCTAGACGAACTTGTTGAGTGTGCGGTCAATGATTCTCAAAAAGCTTTAGGAATCACAGACCACGGCAACATGTATGGCGTTATTGATTTTTATAAAGAGTGCACCAAACGTGGAATTAAACCAATTATCGGCACAGAGGCCTACATGGCCTATGAAACTCGAACAGAGCGCCCAACTCGCCGCGGAAAACTGGACGACAGCGGAGGAGACACTGAAGCGGGCAAGAAGCTTTACTACCACTTGACTTTGCTCGCCGAAAATAACACTGGTTATCAAAATTTAATTCAATTAGCGAGTTTGGCGTTTCTTGAGGGTTACTACTACCAGCCGCGAATGGATTGGGAGTTGCTGACTAAATTTCATGAAGGATTGATCGCAACTTCTGGATGTCTGGGTGGACATGTGTTGCAGGCGCTTAAGAATGGCAAAGAAGAAGAAGCCTTGAAAACAGCTGCTCGACTTCAAGATATTTTTGGCAAAGATAATTTTTTTATTGAGTTACAAGATCACGGGATTCCGTTGCAGATTGAAACTAATCCAAAGCTAATTGAGATCGGCAAAAAAATTGGTGCGCCGTTACTAGCAACAAATGACTGCCATTACACCCACCGCGACGACAGTCATTCTCACGACGCTTTGCTGTGTGTGCAAACTGGTAGCACTATTGCCGACCCGAACCGTTTGAAGTTTGAAGGTCAAGAGCACTATCTAAAATCTGCGAAAGAAATGCGTTGGCTGTTTCGTGAGCAGATAACTGCATGTGACAACACTCTTTGGATAGCCGAGCGCGCAAAAGTTCAAATTGATTTTGGTGTGCCAGTGTTGCCCGACTTTCCAATCCCTGAAGGGTTTGCTAACGATCATGCATATCTTGAACACTTAACTTGGCTCGGTGCTCAACAACGATGGGGCGAAAAACTTCCAGACAACGTTGTTGAACGCGTTGCATACGAACTAGCAACGATCAAAACAATGGGATTCAGTTCTTATTTCTTGATTGTTTGGGATCTTGTTCGTTATGCACGAGATCAATCAATTCGCGTCGGGCCTGGTCGTGGGTCGGCTGCAGGTTGCGCTGTTGCGTATTCGTTACGGATTACCGATCTCGACCCGATTCGCTACGACTTACTTTTTGAACGGTTCTTGAATCCTGGGCGACGCACCATGCCAGATATCGACATGGACTTTGACTCGCGATATCGCGATGAGATGATTCGTTACGCTTCAACTAAATACGGCCGAGACCACGTAGCGCAGATTATTACGTTCGGCACGATTAAGGCCCGCAACTCGGTGCGCGATGCAGCAAGAGTCCTTGGATTCCCTTACGGTTTAGGTGACAAGATTGCCAAGTTGATGCCACCCGTAGTCATGGGTCGCGATACTCCTCTTAAATATTGCTTTGAGGAAAATGATAAGCACTTGTCGGGGTACAAAGCAGCTAGTGAGTTACGGTCGCTTTATGACCTCGACCCAGATGTAAAACGGGTATTGGATGTTGCTCGTGGTCTCGAAGGCCTAAAACGAAATGTTGGTATTCACGCTGCTGCAGTAGTGATCACCAAAGAAAAACTCACACAGTATTTGCCGATTCAACGAAAAGCCGAGTCGGGCCAAGACGCCGAACTCGCACCAATCGTCACGCAATACGAAATGCACGCTGTCGAAGAACTTGGCCTTTTGAAAATGGATATTCTCGGCTTGAGAAACTTGGATGTCATCACAGATACGAACAAGATGATTCAAGAATTGCGTGATCCTGATTTTGATATTGACAAAGTTCTGTTTGATGATGCGAAGACATTTGAGTTACTGCGTCGCGGAGACACGATTGGCGTATTCCAGCTTGAGTCAACAAATATTCGCGCATTAGTTCGCAGCATGGTACCGAGCACCTTGGATGACTTGGCGGCAATCGTTGCGCTGTATCGACCAGGGCCAATGGCGGCGAATATGCATAATGATTATGCAGATTTTAAGAATGGTCGAAAACAGCCAGAGTTGTTTCACCCCGATGCACAAGATTTACTAGGTGATACATATGGCTTGATGATTTATCAAGAGAGCATGATGCGCGTTGCTCAAAAATTTGCGGGGTACAGCCTCGAAAAAGCAGACGACTTGCGCAAGGCATGTGGCAAAAAGAATCGCGACGATATGGCCAAACAGCGTGTGAGTTTTGAGAGTGGTTGCGTCGACATGGGATACGGACCCGTGTTGGGCGAGAAACTATTTGACTCAATCGAGCATTTTGCAGACTACGCATTTGGTAAGAGTCATGCATACGGTTACGGTTTTCTTTCATATCAGACTGCGTATCTCAAAGCACATTATCCAGTCGAGTACATCGCATGTCTACTCACAAGTGTTAAAGCAAACTATGAACGTGCGGCAGTGTTTCTTGCTGATGCTCGGGCAAGTGACATCGTCGTGCGAACACCAGATATCAATACTTCAGGAGTTGACTTTGTACCGATAATTGATGGCGATCAGAAAGTTATCAGTTTTGGTTTGTCGGCCATTCGTAATGTTGGCGAAGCTTTGATTACTCATTTGGTTGAATATCGGCTAAACAATCAGCCGTTCACTTCTTTCTATGATTTTGCTGACCGTGCGCCAATCTCGACGCTAAATAAGCGAACTGTTGAATCTCTAATCAAGGCTGGTGCATTCGATTCGCTCGGCCACCCGCGCAAGGGATTACTTGCAGTATTTGAACCGATTATTGAAAACACTTTGTTACGTCGTCGTGAGCGCGATCAAGGGGTGATGAGTCTGTTTGGCGATAACGATGGAGCTGATTCTGGTTATTCTGAGCGAATAGAGATTCCTCAAATCAACTATGAGAAATCAGAACAACTAAAAATCGAGCGTGAGATGCTGGGGCTCTATGTTTCTGATCATCCATTGCGTGGAGTTGAAGGTCAGTTGCGCCGAAAGGTCGAGTGTTCGTTAATTGATCTTGAAGAAAAACCAGATGGTGCATTCTTGAAACTAGGTGGAGTAATCACTTCTGTTGACCGTAAGTTCACGCGCAAGGGTGCACAAATGGCGATTCTGAAAATTGAAGATTTGCAAGGTTCAATTGAAGTTACGGTGTTTCCAAAAACTTATGAAAAATTCGGTCATCTAATCGAAGAAGACAAGATCGTCTTAGTTCGTGGTCGACTTGATCGACGCGATGAATCATTGATTGCGTTTAATGCTCAAGAGATTCAAATTGTTGAACCGATGCGGGCGAGTGATTTGAGTGTGCATATTGACTTGCCAGGAGTTTCGCCATCGCCTGAAGATCTCAACGAGTTACGAGATTTATTGCGCGAGCACACTGGGCATACACCTGTTCAACTGCATATCGGTGCGACCGCGTTGCGTCTGCCTGATGAGTTCAATGTGGATATTGATCGCGTAATGGGAAGACTTCGAGCGTCTTATGGTGACAGCGTTTATATCGGTTAAATAATTCTATTGCAGTTAATTAAGCCGTCCCATCGGAATTTAGCCTTTTTGCTGGCAGAATAGAGGTGTTATGTCGCTCGTTGTCAAGACCAAAGATGCTTCGCAATTAACTGATACTGATCTTGACGAACTCGCCTCAATGGGCGGATCTTTCGGCATCGGTGCAATTTCAAAAGCAAAAGAAGATTGGGTTTTATTTGCCAGTGCGCGACTTGATAATAAGTTGCACGGGTTTATGTTCTCAACGCTTGAGCGAATTGGTGGCACACCGTGTGTGTTGTTGGGCATGCTGAGTGTCAAACCGACAACGAAACGAGATCAGATATTAAAAGGCCTAATGGGTGAGGCATATCATCGCGCACTTATGGCGTTTCCTGATGAAGACGTAGTTGTTGGGTCACGGTTCATTGACTCCGATGCGCTTGAGGCGTTCAAGTCACTTACTGAAATGATTCCTCGACCTGATCACAAGGCAGTCGGCGAAGAGCGTGCTTGGGGTCGTCGTTTGGCCCGTCGTTTTGGTTGTGAGTCGACCTATGACGAGCAGTCGTTTGTGATCAAGAGCAATGGTCAAAGTGGATTTATGGATTTCAAATCGCTTAAGCCAGGTAAGGCTCCTGCGGAAATTAATGCAATGTTTAAGACTGTTTCGGCAAAGAAGGCTGGCGTGCTCGTGGTGCATGGCTGGACAATGACCGAGAATCTTTTGAAGCTCGGCAAACACTAAGAGTTTTGCCGTGCAGTTTGCGGACTGTGTTCGATCGCGCAAGATGGTGCGATCTTTTCGCAAAGATCCTGTCGCACCAGAATTAGTTGAACGGATAGTCGATCTTGCATCGCGGGCACCATCGGCGGGCAAGACACAAGGTTGGCATTTTTTGGTATTGCGAGATAGTGAAACTTCTAAGTTTTGGGACACAACATTGCCGGTTGAAAAGCGTTCTTCGTTTAAATGGAAGCACTTACTCGATGCTCCAATCATTGGTTTAGTTTTTGCTGACTCGTCGGCATATGTTGCGCGTTACAGCGAGTCGGATAAATCTTCTACAGGTTTAGGTGCTGGTGAATCAAGTTGGCCGACTCCATATTGGACAGTCGATGCATCGTTCGCAACGATGACACTATTATTAGCGGCCCATGATCTTGGGCTTGGCGCACTTTTTTTCGCGGTGTTCTCTGGCGAGACAGAATTAAGAAAACGATTGGGCGTACCGCAAGATTTACAACTAATCGGCGCAGTGGCGATGGGTTGGCCACGAACTCACGACCACAATAGCGATACATCGAGAGTTGATAGCTCGGGTGCGAAAGGTTTGAGCGCAAGCCGCACCAGACGTACCCCTGAACAGATCACCCATTTTGGTAACTGGTAAAAGATCTAAACCTAATTTAAAACTAGTTTAAAACTGTACGTAAAGCTTTTTTGAGTTCGTCAATAGTTGATGCTGGAGCAGCGCAGGTGTAATTCTGGCAGACAAATGCAAAACCCTCGGGCCGGTCATTCCATATCGGTGAATCATATTTCTCACCCCAGGCGACCACTGCTGTCGGTAGCCAATTTTTTTGCAATTCTCTTAGTAAATCTGCGCGAGACCCTGTAACCGCAATTTCGGTTACTCCAACATTCTGAAGATGAATCGCATTTATCAAATTAGAAAATGCGCTTGTTGCACTTGCTGCAATTCGTGAAAATAATCGCAAAATATTCAACGCCGCATCATGATATTTCTTGTCGCCAGTTAATGCGCTGAGACGCAGCATGGCTAGCGCGGCAGTTGAATTTGCAGATGGCGTGGCGTTGTCTAATAAATCTTTTTGTCTAACAATCAATTGTTCGGCATCATCGGCAATCGTAAAAAAGCCAAAATTTGTTGAGTCCCAATAATTGCTGAGAAGTTGGTCTGCAACATCACAAGCGTGAGTTATCCAAGCTGATTTGCCTGTCGCTTCACCAAGTCGCGTGAAGGCATCAATCAGATTCGCTAAGTCACTAGCTAATGCACGATGTCTGGCCTGTGGCGCCCCAGATTCTTGCCAACTTCGAAGCCAGCGACCGTTCTCATCGCGCAATTCACGGAGCATAAACTCACCGTTTTGCTGCGCAGCATCAAGCCAATCTTGGCGGTCGAATAACACTGCCGCCTCAACAAGCGAAGATGTCATCATCGCGTTCCATTCAGTTAAAACTTTGTCGTCAAGTAATGGCCACGTACGCAACGAGCGAGCCTTCAATAACAGACTTCGAATCTCGTCAACTTCGCTGGTGCGTTTAAATTCTCCGCGGTGGTTTAAGCGTGCGGGAATATTTGATCCCTCAAAATTGCCAGAGTCTGTAATTTCATACCATTGAAGTGCGGTTTCAACTAGTTCTTCAGGCAAAATCTCTCGAATCTGTGCAGGTGTAAAGACATAAAAATGTCCCTCGTGAGAATGACCATGTTCATCAAGCGAGTCGGCATCTTGGGCGCTAAAAAACCCGCCGTTGTCGTGTCGCAAATCGCGTAAAAGATATTCAATCGTTTCTTCAACGACTTGTCGCCACTCCGGTTGGTTAAACACGACCGCAGCATGTGTGTAGACACGAACGAGCAGGGCCTGATCGTAGAGCATCTTTTCGAAGTGGGGCACCAGCCATTTTTCGTCAACGCTGTAGCGCGAAAATCCTCCACCCAGATGGTCGTACATTCCGCCTGACGCCATCGCATTCAGAGTTGTAGTCAACATATTTCGAGTCGTTGGGCTGCCATCGTTCAGAAAACTTCGAAGCAATAAATCAAGGCTCATTGTGCTCGGAAACTTTGGTGCGCCACCGAAGCCACCCCAATTGGGATCAAAAGTTTGATTCAGCCCATCAACCGCTTGATGAAACAGATCAATGGTTGGCAAAGTTTCGTCGGGCTTGATTTGTGCTGTTCTATCCAGAGACTCAACAAGCGCCGAAATATTGTTGTCAATATCGTCGCGTCGATTGTGCCAAGCATCGTTTATTGCATTCATTAATTGAATGAACGACGGTTTCGGAAAGTATGTTCCACCGAAAAAAGGCCGGCCGTCTGGAGTCATGAAAACAGTCATCGGCCATCCGCCCCGACCAGACATTGCCTGCACTGCATCCATATACAGCGCGTCAATATCAGGTCGTTCTTCGCGGTCAACTTTGACATTCACGAACAGCCTGTTCATTAAATTTGCGGTTTCGATATCTTCAAAGCAATCGTGAGCCATGACATGGCACCAATGACAGGCCGAATATCCGACCGATAGCAATACTGGAACATTGCGTTGACGTGCTAATTCAAATGCTTCGTGCCCCCAGCTAAACCAATCAACCGGGTTGTCCTTGTGCTGGCGTAAGTACGGGCTCGTTTCATTTGAGAGACGGTTGGTCATTGAGTCACACGTCCGTCGTTTCGATGATATCGATCAATACTTTGCTGCTCAATCTCGGGTAGTTAGCCTTGGCCGAAGAACTGACGCGGATTAAACACTTGCCAATTTCATTGAAGGCAACTGACGACTTGCTTTTTATCGCACATGGGCCAGAAATAATTTTCAAACTTAAGTTACCATTCGAAGCACTTTCAAAAAGATTGCTTATTGCAATAGTTGATCCAACTTCGATTGCGGTTGACGTTGCCCACACACCGGTAACCCTTTTGGTCGTCGCCGAGAATCTAATTTGTGGAGTTCCGCCCAGAGTGATCAGTGTTCCAAGTCGCAGAAACAAACCAAGGTCATCAAAAGTCGGCGTGTACCGAAGTTCTTGTGCGCGCGCAATCGTTATGCAGTCAACTGGTATTACGACCGTAGCGTTACCAGGTGAACTACAACGGAACCATTGCAATCTTTCTGTCGGTGGCAACTGCATCGTGTTAGCGAGAATCTCAACGCCCATTCGACCTACAGGTGAGAATGTTGGGTATGCAATTTCGCTGGCGAAATATCCAAGCGCCCTAAATATTGCGTACACGTTTACGAGACCTGCACCAAATGTGTCATCTCGGCCTGGTGTGCCAATGTCTGTTGCTGTTGCGAGAATTACTTCGCGAACTTGAACTGCAGTCATTGTCGGGTTGGCTGAGATAATTAGTGCAGCAACTCCGCTGACAAACGCGGTAGCCATTGATGTTCCACTCATCGTGACGTAAGGTTCGCCCGCAGTGGCGCAACTACGTGTGGCGTCAACACGAGAACCGAAACGAATCGCTGAACAAATTCCGATTCCTGGAGCCGTTACGTCGATATAACTACCGCGTTGTGCGAACGATGGAGAAGTCATAGTTTGATCTGCGGCAGTAACCGCCAAAGTTAAATCGTTTCCTGCAGGATAAGTAACACCTGCGTTCGGCCCGGCATTACCAGCGGCGGCTATCACAAGAACATTGTTGTCAGTGGCATATTGAATTGCAGTTTGAAGTTGTTCGGTCTGTCCGATTCCACCAAGTGAGAGATTAATTACTCGCGCGCCAGCTGCTACTGCGTATCGAATAGCAAGCGCGACGTCAGACTCTGATCCGTCACCGTTTGAGTCAAGAACTCTGATTGGAAGAATTTTTGCATCTGGTGCTACGCCAGCGATACCGATGTCATTGTTTGCCTGAGCCGCAATGATTCCAGCGACATGGGTTCCATGACCATTTGGGTCGACATCGTTTGCGCCGTCAGTTGAGCGACCACGAATAATTGAACGACCTGGCGAAAGATTCGCCGTGAGATCCGCGTTAGGGCCAGAGCCCGAGTCAACTACGGCAACTAAAACATTTCGGCCCGTAGAGACACTCCAAACTTCGTTGGCGTGAATGATCTGTAATCCCCATTGTGCTTCATAGCCAGCATCAATACCGAATGCCTGAACTTGAGTTGAGATTTTGTCATTTTGCTGAACTTGATCAGTTTGTGACGAAGCGAAAGTTCTGCTCGGAAAAATCACGAAAATTAAAACCGCTGAGATTGTTTGAACGAAAAACTTTCGTAACTGTATTGCGTTTTTCAATTAGGCACCCATTGCGTGGAAACCGCCATCCACATGCACTATCTCGCCGGTAGTTGCGGGGAACCAGTCACTGAGCATTGCTACACAACTACGTGCGACACTATTTGAATTGTTTACATCCCACCCGAGTGGTGCGCGTTCGGCCCAGATGTCTTCAAACGATCCAAATGTAGGTATCGATTTTGCCGCCATCGTACGAATTGGGCCAGCAGCAATTAAGTTGCATCGAATTTGTTTGGCGCCAAGAGCCTTGGCTAAGTATCTGTTTGTGCTTTCAAGTGCAGATTTGGCGACGCCCATCCAGTTATAGGCGGGCCATGCAACAGTGTTGTCGAAGTCGAGTCCAACAATTGAGCCACCATCAGTCATCAACGGAGCAAATGACTCTGCGAGTGTTTTCAAAGAATACGCCGAAATTTGCAATGCGACGGCAACATCTGCCCAAGTCGCTGCCATGAAATCATCACCCAGACACGCAGCAGGTGCAAAGCCAATTGAGTGCAAGACCCCGTCAACGCGACCCGAAGAGCCAAAGTGTTGTTTAACGGTGTTGCGCGCACTCTCAACATGCGAATCAACTGTCACATCAAATTCGACAACAGGAGCTGGTTTTTCTAACTTGCGAGCCGTGCGCTCAGTGATTGATAAACCACGTCCCGCTCCAGTTAAGACAACATTCGCGCCTTCACGCTGAGCAAGCTGAGCGACGCCAAATGCTAGTGAAGCATCGGTAAGCACTCCGGATACAACAATGTTTTTCCCATCAAGAATTCCCATTCCGTAAACGGTAGTTGGTTAAAACCTATTTATTTACATTGCGTCGGTGTTTCATCTCAAGTTATTTAGGGTTAATTGATACGAGTAGTAGGCACATCTAGTAAATACATATCTTAAGTAAGTAGTGTTGCCAGTCATGCGGATCGGAATTCTTGGCGGAACAGGGCCAGCGGGAAGTGCCCTTGGGTTGCGTTTGGCTTCGATTGGCTGTGATGTGCTTCTCGGTTCTCGTGATTCTCAACGAGCGGTGGGTATCTGCACCGAAATCACTCGCAAGTGGCCCGACTTCAAATTAAATCTAAATGGTGGCGACAACGATGCTGCAGCAGACTGTGAAATAGTAGTAGTTGCCACACCATGGGACTCGGCCGCAACGATTGTCAACGAGCACAC
>JBILAG010000111.1:0-5581 GCA_044354345.1 Ilumatobacteraceae bacterium
AGTCGATGAAGTAGTTCGCATAACGAAGTCTGCAAACACAGTTGTGCTTCGACAAGACAATTCACTTTGGGCAACCAATACTGATGGCGAAGGTTGTTGCAATGCGCTCGAACAGGCGATGAATAGTTCGATCAAAGGTGAGCGTGTTGTCGTGCTCGGTGCTGGTGGCACAGCCAGTGCAGTCGCATACGCGATGGTGCAACGTGGTGCGAGCGACGTTGCTGTTATCAATCGCACACCGCAACGCGCGCAAGAATTAGTGAACCGAGTCGTTGGCTCGGCGAGAGTCGTGTCTTCTGGTGAGATCGCAAAAACGATTTCTAATGCTCGAATAATTATCAACACAACTCCCGTTGGGTTTGGAGATGAGCTAGGTTCGCAAGTTTCGCCGATTGATGTTTCACTGATCAAGTCATCCCATGTGGTGCTTGATGCTGTGTACAAACCGTTAATCACCGGTCTGTTACTTGCATCACAAAAAGCTGGAGCAACAGTCGTAGATGGATTATCAATGTTGGTGCATCAGGCAGCACTTCAGCAGCAACATTGGA
Source organism: Ilumatobacteraceae bacterium (assembly GCA_044354345.1). Lineage (GTDB taxonomy): Bacteria > Actinomycetota > Acidimicrobiia > Acidimicrobiales > Ilumatobacteraceae > BACL27. The sequence goes on from JBILAG010000111.1 coordinate 552, forward strand.
TCGGTCAAATGGGTGATACGGCTTTGATGCGCGAATGCGCATTGGCGCATTTGGCACGCACGTGACACGACATCCACTAATTGATTTTTCCGTTTTGATATCTGGTTCTCGTGAGGTGCTAGCGGTAGCCTGTTATTTATGCTTCGATATTTAACCGCTGGCGAAAGCCATGGTCAGGCTCTTGTAGTCATCGTTGAAGGCCTGCCCGCTGGCATGGTTGTAACAGCAAAAGACATTAGCGATGAGTTGGCTCGCAGACGTCTCGGATACGGTCGGGGACCGCGTCAAAGATTCGAAGTAGACGAAATAGTTTTGCTTAGCGGTATACGTCACGGGCGAACACTTGGATCGCCAGTCGCAATTGAAATTAAAAATAGTGAGTGGTTTCGCAGTGATGTCTGGCATGAAGAAATGTCACCTGCCCCAGGAAAAACCAAGAAGCCTCTGACTCAGCCTCGACCTGGTCACGCTGATCTAACCGGCATGCAGAAATATGGTTTTGATGATGCTCGCGATGTGCTTGAACGAGCAAGCGCGAGAGAAACGGCAGCCAGAGTCGCAGCAGGTGCGTTGGCCAAAGTTTTTCTTGCACAAATCGGTGTTTCTGTTATGTCGCATGTCTTGCAACTGGGTAGCGCTCGCAACGAAAACGCGGCGCGGCCGCAGCCTCAAGATTTACCGAAGATCGATGAGTCATCGGTACGTTGTTTTGATCCAACTGCTGAAGCAAAAATGATCGCCGAAATTGAAGCATCAGCAAAAGATGGAGACAGTCTTGGTGGCATAGTAGAAGTCTTGGCCTATGGATTGCCAGTTGGTCTTGGAAGCTATGTGCACTGGGATCGAAAGATCGACGGACTAATAGCGCAAGCGATCATGAGTATTCAGGCTGTCAAAGGTGTCGAGATTGGTGATGCTTTTGAAACAGCATCGCGGCGAGGAAGTCTCGCGCACGACGCGATCACATGGGATTCAAAAGATAATTCGTATAAGCGCGAAACTTCACTTGCGGGTGGAACAGAAGGTGGAATGACAACAGGCGAAATGCTCGTCGTTCGCGCGGCGATGAAGCCACTCTCGACTTTGAATCGTCCAACTTTGAAGACAGTAGACATGGTGACCAAACAAGAAACGGTAAGTTTTAAAGAGCGCACAGATGTTACGGCTGTGCCGGCAATGGGTGTGGTTGCCGAAACGATGGTCGCACTTGTTCTGGCTCAAGAAGCCCAAAGAAAGTTCGGTGGCGACAGCATCGCCGAGTTTAAGCAGAATGTGCAAAACTTCGCGCTGAGACTTCGCTGATCTCGGCTGAAGCCATGACATCTGATAACACGTCAAAGATGATTGTTCTGATCGGATTGATGGGCTCGGGCAAAACTACAGTCGGGCGTGCTTTGGCCGAACGTTTGAACTTAAGTTTTAGAGATAGTGATGAGACAGTTGAGAAAACAGCCAAGACCTCAGTGCGAGAGATATTCGAAAATCAGGGTGAGGAGATTTTTCGCAAACTTGAGTCTCAAGCGCTTCTTGATTTGTGTGCTGAAAATTCACCAATTGTTCTAGCGGTTGCCGGTGGCGCAATTATTTCTCAATCAAATCGTGACTTATTGCAGAAAAACGCTCGGTGCATCGTTTGGTTAGATGCCCCGACACCAACTTTGATTTCGCGAACTGGTCGCGGCAAGCATCGACCGCTATTGGATGGCGATCCTGTCGGGTCGCTAAATAAGATGCGACTTGATCGCGAGCCGTTGTATCAGCAAGTGGCAACGCATCATCTTGTAACAAAATCGCTTTCAATTGTTGAAGTGGTCGACCAAATCATAAGTTTGTGCTCTTTAGAAAACAGTTCTTCTCGATGACAAATCATAAAATTAACGTTGCTCTAGCCGATCGGTCTTACTCGGTACTTGTCGGCAGTGGTGTTTCGAAAGAGCTTGAAAACTTTCTTCCAAAATCTGCAAAACGCGCGGTGATCCTAACCCAGGAGAATATTCCTTTTTCAATAAAACTTTCGTTGCCGTATACGACGGTGCTAGTTGGTAACGGTGAGCAATTCAAATCATTGCAAACGATTGAGACAATTTCAGAACAGTTCGCCAAGTTTGGTTTAACACGTTCAGATGTCGTGATCGGTCTAGGCGGGGGAATGGTTACCGATATTGCTGGCTTTGCTGCCGCAAGTTGGCATCGAGGCACCGCAGTCGTTCAGATACCAACAACTTTGGTTGGCATGGTTGATGCGGCGATTGGCGGAAAAACCGGTGTGAATATCACGCAGGGTAAAAATTTAATCGGAGCATTTTGGCAACCCAGCGCAGTGCTTTGCGATATTGATGCACTGAAAACTTTGCCAGATCGCGAAACACGATGTGGACTCGGAGAAGTAGCGAAATATCATTTCCTGACTGGTGATGATCTTCTTGCGCTTGAGTTATCGGCACGAATCGCGAGATGTGTTGAAATTAAAGCCGACATTGTGGCTGCTGACGAACGAGAACAAGGTGGGCGAGCGGTTCTCAATTATGGTCATACTCTTGCGCACGCCTTGGAGCGGTCAAGCGATTTTGAATTAGCGCACGGCGAGGCTGTGGCAATTGGCATGATTTTCGCGGCACATCTCGCTCAAAGTTTGGGGCGTATCGACGATGTAAGACTTGCTCATCACTACAAAGTGATTAGAGACTCATATGGACTCGGGGTCGTGATACCAAGCACAGTTGATCGAAAAGTTTTGATTGATTTAATGCGTCATGACAAGAAGGCAATCAACGGCTTGACTTTTGTATTAGACGGCGTAAATGGTGTTGAAATCGTTAGCGGTGTAGAAGAAAAATATCTAAATCAGGCCTTTGACGCGATGGAACTACCCTAGACAGCATGGCTAAATCATCTCTACCGATTGTGTTGATACTCAGTGGTCCAAATTTAAATTTGCTTGGACAGCGTCAGCCAGAAATTTATGGCACCGCAACTCTTGACGATCATATGAACCGTGCCAAACTGACTGCCGCCGAACTTGGTTTTGATGTTGAGACGTTGCAGGCGCAGAGTGCTGGAGAATTGGTAACTGCAATTCACAATGCAAGGTCACGTTGTGCGGCGATCATAATTAACCCAGGAGCGTTGACACACTTCGCATGGAGTCTCAGTGACGCGCTTGCGACATTCGCTGGGCCAATTATTGAAGTACATCTTTCAAATCCAGCAACCCGCGAGTCGTGGCGTCACGAGAGCGTGATCGCACCAGTTGCGTCTGGTTCAATTGCCGGGTTTGGTGCGCACGGTTACACATTGGCGATCAATGCAGTTGCGACTTTGCTCGTTGACAAAAAGTGAGCCCAGTAATGACTAGTAAATTGTTGCCACTAAGTGTTGCGGGTCGTGATGTTCTAGTTCGACAACGACTTGAGCAGACGACAAATAACAACGTCACCTCGCTTTTGGTTACAGACTTAAATAACATTCGTTGGCTCACTGGCTTCACAGGTTCAGCCGGCACATTATTTGTTCGATCCGACGACATGGTGCTGATTGTCGACGGTCGTTACGGTGATCAATCTCGTGAGCAAATCAAGAATTCTGGTGCTCAATGTTCTGTTATTGAGGGTCGAAGTGCAACAGAATTGCGTGAAGGTGTCTCACACACAACGAAAGATTTGAAAATAGTTGGTTTTGATCCAGCCGAGATGACGGTTACGGCTCACGAGACTATGTCTGCACAAATAGATTCAGAGCTAGTCAAAGTTTCTGCTGTGGTGCCACATTTGCGCAGGCGTAAATCTGAACCTGAGATTCAAAGAATGGAGATGGCGGCTAGTGCTACTGATGCCGCACTCAGTGAAGTCGAGCCAATGCTCGTGCTGGGTTTAACAGAGCGAGATATTCGCGATGAGCTTGACTATCGAATGCGCAAACATGGGGCTGAATTCACGAGCTATGACACGATTGTTGCCAGTGGTCCAAATGCAGCGCGCCCACATCATCGTCCAGTTAGTCGAAAGATAATTGAAGGCGACAGTGTGGTGATTGACGTTGGTGGGTTAGTTGATGGTTATCACTCAGATATGACACGAACGTATTTGATCGGTGAAGTTGACTCTGTGCTCAGTGAGATGCACGAAGTCGTCAGCGCATCACAACTGCTTGGTCTAAGCCATGTGCGCGCTGGTGTATTGGCGCAAGATGTTGATCGCCAGTGTCGAGATTTCATCGCGCAAGCCGGGTTTGGCTCAGAATTTAGTCATAGCACCGGGCACGGCGTCGGCCTACAGATTCATGAGATGCCTTGGGTGCGTAACGGCTTTGCCGAACCTCTTGAAGTGGGTGAGGTGGTAACTGTTGAACCTGGCGTCTATCGTGAAGGGCTCGGTGGTGTGCGAATTGAAGACCTTGTGGTCGTCACGCAAAGCGGCTGTCGAATACTTACCCATACGAAAAAGGATCGCAAGTGCCTGCAATTTCAACTAACGACTTAAAGAACGGCATCACTCTTCAGATTGACAACAATCTTTTTACAGTGATCGATTTTCAACACGTCAAACCAGGCAAAGGTGGCGCGTTCGTGCGCACCAAACTTCGAAACTTGCGATCTGGAAACGTCTTAGAAAAAACGTTCAACGCGGGCATACGAGTTGAGCAAGCGATACTTGATAAAAATGACATGCAGTTTTTGTACAAAGACGGTGACGATTTCGTGTTTATGGATACCGCGACTTTTGACCAGATGAATGTCAGTCCAACTGCTTTAGGTGAGGTTGCCGACTACTTGATTGAAAATGGCATCGCGATTATCGCGACCCATGATGGCGAAATCGTCAGCGTTGAAATTGCAGTAACCGTTGAACTTGAAATTGCCAACACTGAACCTGGTCTACAAGGCGACAGAGTTTCTGGCGGTCGTAAGTCTGCTACGTTGCAGACCGGCAAAGTCATCCAGGTGCCATTATTCGTAAACATTGGCGACCGAGTCAAAGTTGACACACGATCAGGCGAATATATAACGAGAGTTTGATGGCGTCTACCCGAAA
>JBILAG010000112.1:0-5421 GCA_044354345.1 Ilumatobacteraceae bacterium
GATGGGTGCTTCTACGACATTGGGAGAAAGATTCGAACCAGCGCGACATGGAGACTTACAACGCAACTCAGTCAATGCGACTCGGGCACGTATTCAACTTGGTTGGGCCCACTGGACCTCAGTAAAAGCAGGTATCGCAGAATTGCTAGGCGATTTAAACTAGTAGATCAGCGAAGTCGATTAGCGAAGTCGATTAGCGAAGTCGATTAGCGAAGTTAATCAGCGAAATAGATCTTCTTGCGGAGGTCTGACCAGTTCGCTGATGTTTGAGTTACGAAACCAGGTTTCGTCAGCACCGCGAACTACGGCAACAGGTACACCTGAAGACTTTCCCATCACGAGTTCGGCAGCACTCGCTAATTCATCGGCAACTGCGACTTCTGTTACCTGCATAATTCTTCCGAGTGAATCAGGTGTTCCACGCAGGTCTACGACACCGGCGATCCCCGCTACACCAATTGCGACATCTGTTAATCCTTTTCGCCAAGGTCGACCAAAAGTGTCGCTGATAATTACGCCGACACTGACTCCGAGTGTTGCGCCAATGATGTCACGAATTCGTCGCGCAGATTTATCGCTGTCAATTGGTAAGAGTGCTGCGTAACCGCGTTCGACATTTGATAAGTCGATTCCGCTGTTGGCGCACACAAACCCGTGTTTGGTTTCGGTGATAATCAGATCTCCACGACGGCGCACAATTCGTACCGCCTCGTCTTCGACTAGTTGCTTATGACTCAGTGGGTCGGTTGCGTCAATCGGCACAAGTCGGCCTTCGGCTTTTGAAACAATTTTTTGAGTGACGACTAAGACATCATTATTTTGCAACGGCCCGTTTGGCTCTTGACGACAGGCATCTGAGATGATTTTTCCGAGTTGATCCTGTGGTGTGATTTCGCCGATTCCTTCAATGCCCCAAATTGTTAGTCGACTCATGATTTAGCGAGCGATACTGTCGAGAGTTGTTTGGGCAAGTTCACTAGAAATCTTCGGGTCTGACATCACAGTTTTCGTCACTATGCAACGCATTCCTTCTCGTTCAATGGCATCTTTGAGATCTGCGTCCACAGTGTCAATAATAAGTGTTGAAGCAACACCTTTGTATAACCGCGCTACGCCGAGAGCAGATGATTCATGCCCTAGTTCGGTGAGCATTCGATCAGCTGGCCCTTTGAGGGCATGGCCACCAATTATTGGCGAGATTGCGACTACTTTTTCGCGATTAGCCGTAAGAATTTGGTCTACGCCAGCAAGTGCGCGAATTGGGCCAATCGAAACAATCGGATTAGACGGTGCGATCACGATGACATCGGCTTGATTCAATTCGTCGAGGCAGTTTGGTTTGGCAGTTGCAGCACCTTGAAAATAAATTGCTCGTACAGCAACACTGTGCTGATACTTAACGAAATATTCTTGAAAACTAATTTGTGTGCCAGCCTTACCGGCTTGACAATCTTGGGCGAGTTCAACCAAAGTTGAAACATCACTGTCGGTCATTGGCACAATTCGTTGGGCAACCTTCCATGCGCGGGCAATCTCGCTGGTGATTTGTGATGCGTTGGCTCCTTCACTTCTTCTTGCAGTGCGATAAAAATGTGTTGCAAGATCTTTATCGCCAAGATTGAACCACTCTGGTGCAGCAATTGAGCCACTTGGTCGCACGTCTACGTATCGCTTGAGCGACTCCATTGCGTGCCATGTTTCATCTGAAAGTCCCCAGCCGCGCTGCGCATCAATCGCCTCGCCGAGAGTGTAAATCACGGTGTCTATGTCGGGCGAGATATTTAGTCCGTGCAAAATTGTGTCGTCGCCAGTATTCACCAACGCGGTTGTTGCCTTTTGATCGTGGACTAATGCAAGTGCGCGAAGAAATCTTGCAGCCCCGACTCCACCAGCGAGAACTACTACTGACTTGATCTTTGAATTAACAATCATCGTCTTTGAGCGTACGGCTCAGGTAGATTAATAGTTCGTTATGACACGCGCACTGATCACTGGCATTACCGGTCAAGACGGTCGCCATCTCGCTGAATTTTTAAATAGCAAGGGATACGAAGTTTTCGGGTTGGTTAAGGGACAGAATAATCCCAAGGCAGAGTCAATTCGCGATGAGTTTCCGTTTGTTCAACTCGTACCTGGTGACCTTGCTGATTTTTCAAGTCTCGTTAGTGCACTAGAAATGTCACAACCAGACGAAGTTTATAATTTGGGCGCAATCTCATTTGTAGCAATGTCGTTTAATCAAGCTGAACTCACGGGCAACATAACTGGGCTCGGTGTTCTGCGAATGCTTGAAGCGATTCGTTTGGTGGGTGGAGCACGAAAAAACCCAATTCGTTTTTACCAGGCCTCATCTTCTGAGATGTTCGGTAAGGTGCGCGAGACACCGCAAACAGAAATGACGCCGTTTCATCCGCGGTCTCCTTATGGAGTAGCGAAAGTTTTTGCTCACGACATCACAGTGAACTATCGAGAAAGCTACGGCATGTTTGCTTGCTCAGGTATTTTGTTTAATCACGAGGGCCCCCGTCGTGGACTCGAATTCGTAACCCGAAAAATCACAAACTCGGTCGCCCGAATAAAATTAGGTCTGCAAACTGAACTCGTGCTCGGAAACCTAGAGGCTAAGCGAGATTGGGGTTTTGCTGGTGATTATGTAGAGGCGATGTGGATGATGTTGCAACAACCAACACCTGATGATTTTGTAATCGCTACTGGTAAGGCGCACTCAATAGAGCAGTTGCTTGAAGTCGCATTTAGTGCTGCCGATATGGGTGACTGGCGAAAATTTGTGCGTCAAGATCAGAGATTCTTTCGCCCGGCAGAAGTTGACTTGCTAATTGGCGATGCGACAAAAGCAAAAACAAAACTTGGTTGGCAACCGAAAGTTGGCTTTGAAACTTTGATTCAGATGATGGTTAAAAACGATTTAGATTATGAGTCAAAGCGTCGGAGATAGCGAACGCAGTTTCGCGCGCAGACTTGTCGCAAACGAAATTAATCCGACTACAGAACTTGAAACGAGTGCGAGCTCAACGCGCAAAAACAAGTCGTCGCTGACGAGCCAGACCGTGAGAATGTAAGCAAGAAACGCCAGTGACCAGCCGATTGCCACATGTTTATGGCCGTTGAGTGCGATTACTGCTTGGGCGATGGCCAAAGCCATCATGTATATCCCGCTTGCAAGTGCGAGCAGGGTGATCGTTCGGCGGTCAATGCTTCCACCATAAACAAGCTCAAGAACATTAGGACCAATCGCAAATGCGCCCACTGCGCCAACTACTCCAACGCCAAAAACTAAAACTACTAGCTGATTGAATCCGGATCGAAATTCTTTTATGTCGCCACGAGCGGCAAGTCTGGTGAGTCTCGGCAAAAGTGCTGCCTGAACTGCTTGAAATAAAAATAACGGCACGCGCGTTATCAACACTGCATTACCGAAAAGCGTTACGTGCTCGGCAGGCGCAGTATCGCCGAGCAATGCCACTGTGATTGGCCCAGCGTTTACTAGCGCTGCAGCAAAGATCGAACCGCATAGCAGTAGCCCTAGATTTGGCGTGATCTCAGACCAAGTCGCTGGTGGGCCGTCTTCAATTTTCAATTGACCTGACAATAAAATTATCAAAACACCGACGAGCGGAGTGAGCACAACCACCAATGCGTACGGGCCAAGTTGGTTTACTCCAGCAACCAACAAAATTAAGCAAACTACAACGCGGACTGCTCCGTCGGCACCAACAATAAACCCGTATGAATTGAACTTTCCGAGTCCAGAACACAAACCTTTGATGATGTAGAAAACACCATAGACGGCAATAGCGATTGCCAAACTGGCTGTGACGATGCCGTGGCCCTCAAATAAATTGTCATTTACAAACGGTGCAAGTGCGGCGATCGCGGCGATTAATCCGACGACGATTGCCGAGCAAAGGATCAGTACTTTTTTTACAACTGGTCGAGCACCTTGGCCAAGTGCTCGTCGATGGGCGATAGCCCGACTGATTTCTTGTTCAACCGGCAAAAAGAATCCTGGCGCGAGCGCAAACATCACAAACCAAAGTGAAACCAGTGGTTTGAAACCGTCTTGGCCTAGTGCCTGCTGGCCAATTTTGAAAAATGCATAGATTGTTAAACCAGCAATTATTAAGCCAATTGAAATTGCAATTGTGCCCTCTGGCAAATCAACTCGCTTATTTTTAGTGGCGAGCGATGAACTCGAAGTACTCTCGTTTTGTAGCGACACTAGAAAAATAAATTAATTAAAATTGTTTCGCAATTTTATCTTGCAACTTTGACATCGCTTCGCGACGACAAACTTGTGCTTTTTGAAATGTCAATATTCCGAGTCCAAGGGCAATATATGTAGCGTCTTTCGTGAAGTGCAGCAAATCTTGCGCCTTGATTGGCCCTAGTCGCAACTCGTCTAACTTGATGTCTCGCACGATGTCTCCAATCTGCGTTTAGTTTACAGAGCGATAGACATCAAATCGGCACAAGTAGCCGCAAGTAGTCTTATAACGGCATGAGTCGAGTCAGGTTTGGATCAAGTAAATCAGGGGAGAATTCTGCGCCACCCGTGGTGACTGCAATGGTTGTTCACCAACCAGGTCCATGGTTTGATGAAGTACTTCAATCACTTGCGAGCCAAGACTATTCGGCATTAAGCCACGTATTTTTCTTAACATCCCAAGTTGTTAACGCGAAGGCTGATACCGCTAAATCGCAGTTGTTGATGAAAAAGATTAAAGCTGTGTTGCCTGAATCAATTGTTCGAATTGTTGAAGGAAACCCTGGCTTTGGCGCTCTTATCAATGAAACGCAGCGCATCGTCGAAGGTGATCAAGGTTTATTTTGCGTGATGCATGACGATGTGTTGTTACAACCATCAACAATAAGCCAGCTGGTGCACGAGATGATCGTGTCAAATGCTTCGGTCGTAGGCCCAAAACTTGTGCAATGGGATAACCCCACGATCTTAAAGTCGGTTGGTCTGTTGATTGATCGATGTGGCGAGGTTGACCCGTTGATCGAGATAAATGAGCGTGACCAAGAGCAACACGACTCGGTAAAGGATGTTTTTTTCATTAGCTCGGCGTGCATGCTTATCAGGGCTGACACATTTCGAGAATTAGATGGCTTCTGTCGAGAGATTTCGTTTTTCGGCGAAGATCTTGAGTTCTGTTGGCGCGCACATTTAAGTGGGGCAAGAGTAATCGTCGCGCCTTCTGCAGTTGTGCGACATCGCGAAATGTTTACTCAGCGAGCGCCAGAACTTTCAAAAGATGCATTGAGTGCTCGCCACCGGGTGCGAACAGTTACAACATTGACATGGAGACTTGAACTTCCGCTCGTATGGCTGCAGATGCTTGTTACTTCAGTTATTGAAACAATTTTCGGAGTCTTCAGTGGTAACTCGAGAAGCTC
>JBILAG010000030.1:0-20413 GCA_044354345.1 Ilumatobacteraceae bacterium
AAAGAAGCGCTCCTTCCGGCAATGAAGATCGGTGACAACATTCAGGTCGACAAATATTCAGCTGATGGACACATGACTTCGCCACCTGCAAGGTACACCGAACCAACTCTCGTCAAAAAACTTGAAGAGCTCGGCATCGGACGACCAAGCACTTATGCCGCAATTCTCGGAACAATTCTTAATCGTGGCTATGTCTGGAAAAAGGGCCAAGCTATCGTGCCATCGTGGACAGCATTCGCAGTTGTACGACTGATGAAAAATCATTTCACTCAATTAGTTGACTATAAATTTACTGCAACTGTTGAAGAAGAACTTGACGAAATCTCGCAAGGGTTGCGTGTCAAAGAAGTTTGGCTTGGTGAGTTTTATTATGGCAATGGCAAAGAACTCCCAGGGTTAAAACCACTGGTTGAACACAACATTGCCAACATTGATGCCGCTGCCCTAAATGCGTTTCCCGTTGGCATGCACCCAACGACTGGTGAAGAAATTGTTCTGCGCCCAGGCAAGTTTGGCCCGTATGTGCGCTGTGGAGACAACACAGCTTCAGTGCCAGAAACAATGACACCCGATGAATTAAATATCGAAATTGCCGTCGCCTTGTTGGCGGCGCCAAAATATATTGACCCGATCGGCGAACTAGACGGACTCGAAGTGTTTCTCAAAACTGGTCGATACGGGCCGTATGTGCAATGGGGAACAATTGAGAATCCGCCACCAGATTTTGAAAAACCAAAAATGGTTTCGCTTTTCAAGTCAATGGCGTTAGAAAATGTAACGATGGTTGAAGCACTTCAACTTCTGTCTTTACCCCGAACTGTTGGTGCTGATCCTGTTGATGGGGAAATCATCACTGCACAAAATGGTCGCTATGGTCCTTACATCACCAAGGGCAAAGATAGTCGCACGCTTGAAAGTGAAGACCAAATTTTTACAGTAACGATCGAGACTGCTTTGGCAAAACTTGCCGAACCGCGAGTCTTCGGTCGGCGTGGGCCCGCGAAGCCTCCACTAAAAGAATTCGGAGTCGACCCAATCAGCAATCGACCAGTCGTGGCCAAAGACGGCAAGTTTGGAACTTACGTAACTGATGGCGAAACAAATGCAAGTCTGACTCGTGGTGACCGTATTGAGTTTGTTACCGCAGAGCGCGCGTTCGAATTGTTAGCGATTCGTCGTGACTACACAGCGACTAACGGCCCTAGTAAAAAGCAAACTAAGAAGGCTGCCAAACCCAAGAAGTCGGTCGCCAAGAAAGCTACAAAATCTCCGGCAGAAAAGACAGCTAAAAAGACAGTCAAAAAAGCGACCACAAAAAAGACTGTTAAAAGCACAGCTAAAAAAGCGAAAACCAGCGCGAAAGTCGCCGTCGCGGCCAACGAATCCGCCGAGTAACAACCGCCCTCTAGGGTTGCAGTGTGAGTTTGGGTAAATACATCGCATTTGAAGGTCTTGAGGGTTGCGGAAAGAGCACGCACGTAAAAAGATTGGCTACTCGACTAAATGCCGTGATGACTCGCGAGCCTGGTGGAACCGTAGTTGGCTCGATGTTGCGCAACATTTTGATTGACCCAGCAAACACGAATTTGTCTCCCCGAGCTGAGGCCTTACTGATGGCATCTGATCGTGCTCAACACATTGCCGAGTTGATTTCACCAGCACTTGCTTCGGGTCAACATGTTGTCACCGATCGCAGTGTTTATTCTTCACTCGCCTATCAGGGCTACGGGCGAGAGCAAGACCTCGTCGAGTTAAAGCGGATCAATGATTGGGCGATCGGTGGGCTGTGGCCTGAACTAGTCATATATATAGAGGTGCCAACTGCGATCTTGATTGAGCGCCTGAAGAAACGCGAACTTGATCGTTTCGAGCGCGAAGACAGCGAGTTTTTTAAGCGCGTGGCTGACGGGTTTTCACAGATGGCGGCGGCCGACCCGAAGCGCTGGCTCACAATCGATGGCACCCCAGACAAAGATGATCTTGAAAAAATAATTTCTGCCAGGGTTCAAGAAAGACTTGGGATCTAATGAGTTCACTATGGGCCAAGATCATCGGCCAAGATCGCACCGTTGAACGCTTGCGTCAATTGGCAGACACCAATGTTCAGTCATTTCTATTTGTCGGGCCAGAAGGATGCGGCAAAGAACTCGCCGCAAGAATCTTTGCCACGACACTCATAACCCAAAGCGACAAAGATGACACTCGCGAAGCAGATTTGATAATGCGTGGCGAATTTAGCGACGTTAGTGAAATTTTTCGAGTGGGTGCCGCTGTTGATGCAGATGAGGCAGAAGGAATTGTGCTGCAATCTTCGACTACTCCACTAGAGGCAAAAGTCAAGGTGATTATCATTCACGAAGTCCATTTGATGCGTGATGCAGCTGCTGTTCGGCTTCTCAAGACAATCGAAGAACCAGCAAAACAAATCATTTTTATTCTTCTTGCAGATCAAATAGTGCCGTCATTGACGACGTTAAATTCGCGCTGCGTGACAATAAATTTTTCGCGTCTTACAGATCAAGATGTAGCAGACAGTCTGATCAGTGAAGGTGTGTTTCCAGACACGGCTTTAATGGTTGCAAAGGCAAGTCACGGCAATTTGGATCGAGCAAGGCTTCTTGTAACCGATAGTCACTTGCTACGCCGACAAGAGTTGTTCGCAACTATCGCCATGAGACTCGATGGTACTGGTGCGGCTGTAGTCAAGATTGTTGCCGAAATAGTTGAGCAACTTGAACAAGCCGCAAGTGCACTTGAAGTTCGACACGTGCGCGAAATCAAAGAACTTGACGATCGCGTCGCACTAACTGGCGAACGAGGCAGTGGACGAAAAGCAATTACAGACCGACACAAGCGCGAACTTCGAAAACTACGCACAGATGAACTGCGCAGCGGGTTAGGTCAGTTTGCAAAAACTTATAGTGATTTGATTTGTGCCCAACCAGAACTTACGGATGGCGACGAAATCATGTCGGCGATTCGGTTGATCCATAAAACAATTTCATCGCTAGGTCTAAACACCAATGAGACTCTCGCACTGCACGCGCTGCTGCTTAAATGTCCGTCACTTAGTGAAGTCTCACGCAATATCACTTCACTCGTCGGCTAAAGACGATGAATTCATTATTTGTGTTGGGCTAGAACGGTAAAAAAACCAGGAAAGTAGACGCCACGATTGAGTTGCTCTATTGAAATTTCACGGTATTTTTTTTCTTCATCGACAATTGCACTGATTGTTTCAATTTTTTCGTACTTATTGATTGAAGTTGAGATGATCTTCATGTCAGAGTCCTCAAGCAAAGCAGCAATTTCTTCAAAGCTGTGTTGAGTTTCGTGTGGATGAATGACCTGGTCACGAAACCACGAACGGAGATGGGTCTCATCAGAGTTTCCACCCCTAATTCTCTTAAATTCTTCATATAGTTGGTCTTCGCTTGCCCCTGAATTTTTCATTGATTCAAAATGAGCGAGAAACGGGTGGCGACCATAAGTGTGATAGAGACCTAATAAAAAGTACCCCTGAGGTTTCAGAAAATTCTGACAAATTCTTCGAATTGCACCATGGCAGTCACCTGTGTGATGCAAAACTCCAAGTGAGACAACAACGTCAACTCGTTCAGATGGTAGATACTCAAAAACATCCGCGACTTCGAAATGCGACGACAGCCCAACTGCTTTAGCAACATCCGAAGACCTCGTTACCGCAACAGGATTGAAATCAATACCCCGCACCTGGGTTTTGTGGTGATACGCCAATCCGTTTGAAAACCATCCAACTCCACAACCGACTTCAAGAACAGTCTTCTTCTTCAGAATGCCTTTAAGTGGGGGGTAAGAATCTACTGGATCATGGTTTTTAAGCCTCTTGACAGCTTCAGCGACAGAATCACGCATATTGAACGGTAACGACTCATAGAAATCTAAAACTTCAGCGGCAATATTTTGCCGCGAAGCTCCTTCGCTTTTTGGCATCCCAAAATGATACCAACCAAGAACTCCTGCTCTGACCGATAGTTTGTAAGTTCACGCCCGGGTAGCTCAGTGGTAGAGCAACGCACTCGTAATGCGTAGGTCGCGGGTCCAATTCCCGCCTCGGGCTCCACAGTCGCTCCAAAAGTGCTCGACGAACCTTGAACTTATAATTAATTAATGTTCTCTCTGCTCTTAAGTGCAACAAGGCCGCGCCAATGGAGCAAGAATTTTCTGGTATTCATTGCATGTCTTACTTCTGGAAACGCATTTGATCTAGCAGTTTGGCCCAAGTTGTTGTTGGCGTTTTTGATTTTTACTTCAGCTTCAGCGTCAATGTATCTAATCAATGATGTTTATGACAAAGATGTTGACTCCAATCACCCTAAAAAGAAGTATCGGTCAATCGCGTCCGGGCAATTGTCATCCCGAACTGCTCTTCTTGCGGCCGCTGGACTCATGTCAATCAGTTTCATCGGAGTTTTCGCATTACCCAAAAAATCCTTGATTATCCTCGCGGCTTATCTTTTGATGACGGTACTTTACTCACTGAAATTGAAATCAATTCGTGTCATAGAAATCCTTGTTGTTTCAACTGGCTTCGTCTTAAGAATTTGGTTCGGTGCTTCTGCAATTAATGTGCCGATGTCTGTTTGGCTTTGCGTTTCGGTTTATTCAGGTTCAACAATGATTGTTATCGCCAAGCGAAACGCCGAGTTGAGATTGCATGACTCTCAAATAGTTCGATCGGTGGTACTGGGATATAAACAAAAAACTCTTCAGATTGCTGGGTTAATTACAGCATTGTGTCTGATAACTAGTTATGTTTTATGGACACTTTTTGGCCAGCAAGAAACAATCACGAAGAGACCTTTTTTGTATGTTTCAAGTATTCCCTTCATTGTCGGCGTAATCAAGTTTTGCCATGAAGACCGAACTCGCGGAGTTGAAGAGCCAGAAGAATTTCTGCTCTCAGACGGAACTATGCGAATTTCTGGAATACTTTTTCTATCGTTACTAATATTTGGAATTTTCGTCAATTCTTAAAATTTTATTTTAAAAGTTCTAAAATTAGTTCTTCGTATTTCTTCAGACCGGAAATACTGCCAGAAATACTGTTAGTTTTTGGAGACTTTCTTGCGATCTTTCGTACATTCTCCATTCCAATTTTTAGTTCGGCTACATCGTCTGGTTTTACGAGAACTCCAGTTTCGGAAGAATCAACAACGGTTCTTACTCCAGGTAAATCACTCGTAACAAGGGGTATCCCGAGTGCCTTTGCTTCCGCTTGGGCAATTCCGAATGCCTCAAGAGCATTTATTGATGGGAATACGAACGCATCAATTGATGCATAAAAATCTGCGACATCAGTTTCAGGCACGAAACCCAATAACCCAATTCGAGGGTCTTGGGCCGAACTTACCTGCAACTTTTTATATATTTCCTGGCCTTCTGAACTGACGGCTGTGCCAGCGATTAAGAGTTGATCATTAGCTCGTGCCATCGAACCAAACGCAATAACCAAATTTTCAAGACCCTTCTCGGGGGCAATTCTTCCAAGAAAGCCGTAGTGATAACCCGAAGACTTGCGAAACGAGGGCTTTGATGGTTGTCGAATTTGCACTGGTGGTGCGATTGCAACCGATCTGACAAGCGAAGACTTAATTCGCGAGTTGTCCGCATAATCTCTGCTCGAAACGACTGAAGATCTCGACCGTCTCAGCGAAAGTCGACAACTCATATCCATAACGACTTCAATGATTCGTCCTAGAAGTGATTTTTGCGAGACGAAGTCGCAATGATAAGTCATCAATTTCGGAGTTGACGGCATTAGCGAAATCAATCCTGATTCAAGCATCGGTAAATGAAGATGAAGCAAACGGGTTCGTTTGGCATAACGATAAACCAAAAAGGGAAAAGATGCGCTAATCAAACCGTTAGCTACTCTCATGATCACACTTGCACGAACCACATCAACGCCATTTATGGTTTCGAATTTCAACAATGATTTATCGTGTCGCTGACACACCACGCATACTTTCAAACCTTTTTTGACCATTTCTTCTGAAATACGTTTGGCCATATCGGATAATCCACTGATATGTGGTGAGTAGTAATTTAGAGCGACTACATAGTCGTATTTACTGGCGCCATCGCGGTTACTACGACGAGGCATCAGTCATGTCTTTGCAAGAGTGCTTTGCTGAACTTTTTGTGCGTTGAAAAGCATCAATATTGATGAGGCCAAGAATGAAAAATTAATAACTACTAGATGTCTCGGAAAGTAACTAGAAGAGTCATACATAACCATTGGGATGAGAAACATAAATGGAACTATTGCATACATTGTCGTTTTGAAATATTTTCTACTTATTCGACAAGCCCAAACTAAGCTCACCAACCAAGAAATTTGCATCAGTTGAAAAGAGTTTGTGTACGGCCAAAATCTATCTTTTGGTAATGGGTGAAATGTAAATTGCGTCAAAGAACGAAATTTATTCAAAACTATGTTTCTTGATTCAGCATCATAAAGCATGTCTAAAAAAATCTTCCATGAGTGTTGTTGACTACCCACACCAGAAGAAGAGAAAAGTACAAATGACCTTCCGTAATAGAGATTATGGATCAGGCTTAGGCTCGCGCTTGAAACCGTTACAAGAACAAAAAGCCAAGGCGCTCTTCTGATTGAGAGTTTGCGCTTTTCATCAAAAATCAATCCACTTAAGGTAATGACGACCAAATACGCCCAGCCCGGTGCCTGATTCGGTCTGAAATTCACTGATAGCCCGGCAAGTAGTCCGAGAATGACGATCCGCCCACTTGAAAATTTGTATGTGCAAGCCAAATACGCAAAGACAAATAAGAAAATCCATGTTGGTAGCTCGGTCGTCAAATTGAAAATATAGGAAGACATATTAAGATCTGAAAAAAGAACTACTAATGAACTGATTGTCAAGACTGGCAATAGTCCAAAAAATTGATTTTTAATCTCGATTTGTCTGAGCCCTACGGCTACCGCAGTAAAGAGAAATACTGATGCCAGTAGCGGCAGCAAAATATCATTATTTCCTAAAACTAGATGCCCAACAGAAATTAGATAACGCATGCCGGGCTGAAAATAGAAAATAGGTTCACCACCTTTGAGTGATACTTCCTTAAAAATGATTCTGGCCAAGCCTTCGTGGGCAAACCAGTCACTGTCACGCTGTCTGAACAGAGCGACGTTCCACCATCTCGATGCCGGGAAGAAAGACTTATTTGAAATAAATTGGACTAAGCCAATTGAGCCGCCGTAAATCCAAGCGTACTTCGGACATTTTTTCAGAACTATCCAAAGACCAACACCCAACAAAAATCCAACTAGCAATGAGGATCTACTAAGCCCTAGAGACTGAAATGTTGTGTCCGAATTAATCACAATCCATACAGCAGTAGCAAACAACGGGGCAACAAAAATTTGTTTTGTATAACTGAGCAATAATTTGCCAATTAAAGATATGAAAAATAACAACAGGGTTATATCTAGAAGTTTAAAAAACAGATTTTTAAGCAACGAAATGTCGTCAGATGCCGAAATTGGTCTGAATGTTTTCTCGATGCCTAGTTGATACTCCTGAGAAATTGGTTCATAGATCTGTAACGATGCATATTCTCCGATGATATTTGGTTGCTTGTCAGGCACGACAGAACCATCACTTTCACTGAATCGGTAATTGATCAGCAACTTGTGCGAACCTTTATCGACCGGAACGAAGATCAATCTTGGACTACCGACGTAATGTTTCGCGCCTACCTTTTGGCCATCAATATCCACACCTAGATCACCAAGAAAAACAATCGGAATCCGACTATCGGCAGGCACATTGATAGTGCCTGCGAAGTCAGCAGTAAATGGAAGACGCTTTAGCCATAAAGGTTCTAACCTGCCCCAATCATTCATAAATGGCAGGCGCCAGGTCGATGTACCAGTACTTTCCGAACCTTCGTCAGTCGAGCCAAAGTTAATCTCTTGCTCAACCGATGAAATTTTCTCCAAGAAATTACCATTTGAAAAAAAAGGCTGGTCGTAAGATTTTTCACATTTGCCCGAGGGAAGCGGGGCATAAACGCTTCGATAACAGACTTCAAAACCGTTTGCTAACGGCGAGTAGACAAAAGTCAAAAATTTTATAAAAACTACAAAAATTAATGCGCCAAGAATCAGAAATAGTCGACGACTATCTAAAGAATTTAACCAGTTTTTAAGATACGCAACAGTCTTTGGTGCGAACCCAAAGCTCAACACCCCGACTAAAAATATGAACTCAATTCTTGAATTAAATGGCAGGCCGTCAAGAACCAGCCTTCCTGAGCCGGGAAAGCATAAGAGTGTTAGAACGAGAATCCGAAATAAAAATAAGCGCGAACGAATTGATTTAACCACGCGAAACAACTTAGTACTCATCCAAAATTTAGGCGGGTAGTTCGACGACGAGAAGTTGAGTGTTGTCAGATGTGATTTCAAGTGTGAAATCGAGCAGGCTGGGCAGCGTTACTGAAGTTCCGGCTTGCAGTTGTTTCTTCTCGCTGTCATTGTTAGTGGTGAGCATTGCTGAACCAGATAAAACAAACATAAACATCAACTGGTGCTGATGTTTGCTTTCGCTCAACGTCGCTGATTTATTGGCGCGCACAGACATTGCACTGGCGTAACCCGAAGTTGCAGCATCAATTCCGGTGTTCCGCGCTTCAAAACCCGAATGACGCCACGGCAACCACGGTGTTTGCTCAGCGACGTGGCGCACAAAACGCTGCCCAGAAAAATCGCGGTCAGGGTCCAATTGTGCAGTTGGCAAAGTTATTTGATGTTCAGCGAATGTTTCGTGCTCTGCTGGCGCGCCGATCTCGATGACTTCGAGATTGTCTGAGCTCTCAAGCACCCGATGCCGAATTTCTGGTGGTTGCAAAACACAATCGCCGGCGTGCATCACAAATGACTCACCTTGGTCTTCGTATACGACTCGCACCCAACCGCTCTTGCAATAAATCATCTGAAACTTAATCCGGTGGTAGTGCACATAATCTGGAACTGGCCCACCATTTGGAATATGAATATGCGAGGCGATAAACACACCACCCAATCGACTGGGTATTAGATCTCGATAGCGCATGCCGGCACGGCCAATAGTCCACGAAGCTTCACTAGTTAAAGACGTGACAACGAGCGACTCTCGCAACTCAGGTAATTCGACATTCACACTCGGGTTAGTAATCTCGATTGTTGTGCCATTGGGGGCTTGCAAAGTTTGTGCCATGCGATCTACTGAATGCAAACGCAAAACAATATCCTTGCCCGAACCCCCAGTGCGCAAACACAACCGAATGCCAAAGCCACTGACAATTGCCGTATTTGGATTATCTGCAGGAGTAATCATTTCAACTCGAAAACCAAGTTGATCAACAAAAAAACTTAAAGTTTGATCTAACTCTGGGCACGGCACGACAACTTCGGCAACATTGCTTGCGGTCAAAGTTTGTGACAAGTTTGTATTCACATCCCCAACGCTACTTAGCTATTTTGACTACTCGCCAACTTGGCCATCTATCGATTCACGAAGTAAATCGGCATGACCGTTATGTCGCGCATACTCTTCGATCATGTGCACGAGAATCCAACGCAAAGATGGTGACTCACCGCTTGGCCAAGTTCTTTTTGCGAGTTGATCTAGTGAGCCCGTTTCAAGTGCTGACAAAATATTCAAACGAGAAAGCGCACAGGCGTCGTGCCAAAGTTTGAGCAACTGCGCTGGAGTATCCCCAGCTGCCGAGTTCCAATCCCAGTCGCGGTCTTTCGACCAATCAACTTCGCGCCACGGCGAGAGTTTTTCGCGACCCAACAGCCAATCCGAAAACCAATGATTCTCAACAAATGCCATATGCTTCAAAATTCCACCGAGAGTCATTGACGAAGCGGCAATTTTTTTTCGCAGATCAGTCACGCTCAACGAGCGGCACTTCCACTCAAGAGTCGCACGCTGAAAATCTAAAAATCCAAGCAGTGTTGTGAGCTCATCGCTCGCAATCGGCGGCTCGGGTCGACCTTGATCGTCGATGCCAGTCATCAAAAATTAGTTAAATTAAAATCATTTAACATCAAACCGATAAACATTTGTATCGCGCTCGACAAAACCAATTCGCTGATACAACTTATTTGCGGCCTCGCGTGACGGGCGAGAAGTTAAGTCAACCGTCTTTGCCCCTCGTCGCTTTGCTTCTGCAATTGCAGCGAGGTTCAGTGCCTCGCCGACACCATGACCACGCGCCAATGAATCAACAACCACATCTTCAATCCACGCACGCATTGCCGTCGGAATGCGAAAAATAGCGAGAGTCAACAAACCAACGATGCTGTCATCGACACGGGCGACGAACATCAAAGTGGATTCCGAGTTAACAATCTCTAACAATTCGCTATTTGACATCGGTTTTGCCGATGACGAAAGCTGAGGAATTAACCGATGACATGCATCAAGTAGTTCATCAGATGCAACAGATGCAATTTCAACAGACACTGCCGATTCTGCCAAAGCCATGTTGTTAATCGTATCTGTAATGCCAATCTTGACCGAGAAATTAGATAGCGTCATAACAAATGTCCGCGATTGATCATGTTCGTTGGTTGTCGAAGCCATCGCTTAAGAATCCGACTTTTGTTGCTGCGTTCACTGGATGGAATGACGCCGGCGATGCCGCATCAAATGCTGTGAATAATCTTGTTCAAGGATGGGGCGCGACACCACTGGCAACGATTGACCCAGAACCATTTACTGATTACAGCAAAGATCGGCCACATGTTCGACTTCAAGATGGCATTAAACGAAGAATTGTTTGGCCAACTGTTGGTCTATGGCACGTTGCTGGAGCAGGTGGCGACATAATCCTCGCTCTTGGACCAGAGCCAAGTCTCAAATGGAAACTATTTTCTAACCAATTTCTTTCAATCGCCGAAAAATTTAATGCATCAATGTTTTTGACGCTTGGGTCATTACTTGCCGATGTTCCACACAGTAGACCTGTGCAGATTATTGGATCAGCAACTGACGACGAGTTGATCCAAAGATTTAATCTGCAACGCTCTCGATATGAGGGACCTACTGGCATCGTCGGAATTCTGCACGACGCGTACGATAAAGGCTCAATCCCTTCGGCTTCACTTTGGGCCGCCGTTCCGGCTTACGCGTCACATGTCCCTTCGCCCAAAGCATCGTTGGCTCTGATGCGAAGAGCATGTGAAATAATCGGAACTCCTGCGCCTCTCGCAACCGTGATGAACTTGATTGAGCGATACGAAGAGCAAGTTGACTCGTTGGTACAAGATGACGAAGATCTAATTTCTTATGTTGAGAGACTTGAAACAATGACCGATAATGGCATGAGCATTGACGATGAAGTTGACGATAGTCAGTTGCAATTTGATTTCGCAGGCGACTCAGATGAGCCGGCTGATTCAGGAAACTTGATGGACGAAGTTGAACAGTTTCTGCGCGAGCAAAACGGTAATTAACTAGTTACTCCCGCTCAATTTAACTAGCATCAGTGATCTCGACGCGCAAGCGCTTGTTGCCCTTGCCTTTGCTCTCAGTTTTAAGAACTTTCATTCGGCCGACTTCAGATGTCGAGCGCACATGTGTGCCGCCGTCGGCTTGCTTGTCAAGACCGACAATGTCGACTACACGAATTTCTTTAACCGTCTCGGGGATCATATTTACTTTTGTCCGAATCAGATCTACATCACTAATTGCCGTGTCGCGCGGCAAGAAACTCACAGTGATCGGGTAATTCGCCTCAAGTGCATCATTAACTAACGACTCAACAATCTGTGCAAAACCTTCCGGCAGTGGGTCAAATTCAAAATCCATACGCGCACTTAACGGATCCATGTTTCCGCCCGTCACCGGCACTTGCCACTGATTCCAAATCACACCGCACAACACATGCATTGCAGTGTGTGTTCGCATTAATTTGTGCCGACGATCCCAATCAACTCGACCATGCACGCTTGCCCCAAGTGTTGGGATATTGCCAGGCTCAAGTGTGTGCCACACAATTAAACCTTCTTTGCGAACGTCAGTTACACGCGCACCAGAGATCTCACCTGTGTCGTTGGGTTGACCACCACCGGTCGGATAAAAAATAGTTCGATCCAAAGCAATCGCGTTCTCACGAACTTCAATTACTTTGGCATCAAACTCTTTTAAATATGCGTCGACCAAATAAAGCAGTTCTGTTGCCATCACTGCGATTTTAGACTGACTAGTTAACGCAACTAGTTAATTGCGCGACTTAGTAGTCGTCCATTCCTCCGCCTGGCATTGCTGGTGCACTCTCTTCTGGCTTGTCAGCAATGACGGCTTCGGTTGTTAAGAACAGTGCTGCAATTGATGCCGCATTCTGCAATGCAGAGCGCGTTACTTTTGCAGCGTCGATGACTCCGAGTTTTACAAGATCGGTATATTCGCCGTTAGCAGCATTGAAGCCTTCGTTGCCCTTCATGCTCTTTACTTTTTCAACAACGACTCCGCCTTCTAGGCCAGCGTTTTCAGCAATCTGCTTAAGCGGAGCAGACAACGAGCGCGCGACCATTCGAGCACCAGTTGCTTCGTCGCCTTCAAGTTTTGCCATTACTTTTTCAACAGCCTCTTGAGCGCGAAGCAATGCAACACCACCACCAGGCACAACGCCTTCTTCAATCGCTGCTTTTGTAGTACTTACAGCGTCTTCGATGCGATGCTTCTTCTCTTTGAGTTCAACTTCTGTTGCTGCGCCAACTTTGAGAACTGCAACACCACCTGACAACTTGGCGAGACGCTCTTGCAACTTCTCGCGATCGTAATCACTGTCGGTGTTGTCAATTTCAGTTTTGATCTGGCTGATTCGACCTTTAATGTCTGCCTCTGGTCCTGAACCTTCAATGATTGTTGTCTCATCTTTTGTGATTACAACTTTCTTGGCGCTACCAAGAAGATCCATTGTTGCGTTCTCGAGCTTGAGACCAACTTCTTCGCTGATTACTTGGCCACCAGTGAGAATTGCGATGTCTTGCAACATTGCCTTTCGACGATCGCCGAAGCCTGGTGCTTTAACAGCAACGCTCTTGAAAGTGCCACGAATTTTGTTGACAACCAGAGTTGCCAATGCTTCGCCTTCAATATCTTCAGCAATAATTACGAGTGGTCGTCCACCTTGCATAACTTTTTCAAGAATTGGCAACATGTCACGCACTGCAGTGATCTTGTTTGCGACAAGCAAAATGTATGGATTATCAAGCGATGCCTCCATGCGATCAGTATCAGTTGCGAAATACGGTGAGATATAACCCTTATCGAAGCGCATTCCTTCAACGAGATCCATCTCCATGCCGAATGTCTGGCTCTCTTCAACGGTGATTACTCCGTCTTTGCCAACTTTGTCGATCGCTTCAGAAATCATTTGACCAATTTCTGTATCAGCTGCCGAGATAGATGCAACTTGAGCGATTTGCTCTTTGCTGTCAACAACTTTTGCGAGAGCTTTGATGCTGGCAACAGCAGCTTCAACAGCTACCTCAATGCCACGCTTCATACTCATCGGGTTGGCTCCGGCAGCAACGTTGCGCAATCCTTCGTGCACCATGCTCCATGCGAGAACGGTTGCTGTAGTTGTTCCGTCACCGGCTACGTCATCAGTCTTTTTCGCAACTTCTTTAACGAGTTCGGCGCCAATGCGCTCGTACGGGTCTTCAAGTTCGATTTCTTTTGCAATAGAAACACCATCATTTGTGATTGTTGGTGCTCCCCACTTCTTGCTGAGTACGACGTTGCGACCTTTTGGTCCGAGCGTTACTCGCACAGCGTCGGCAAGTTTGTTCATTCCTGCTTCGAGTCCGCGTCGGGCTTCCTCGTCAAATGCAATGAGCTTGGCCATGTTCTTATCCTCCGTTTGGGTCCTGAAAATCAGGGTTTGTGACTGCAGTTTTTAGAATTAGCACTCTATCTACGAGACTGCTAGATCAACACTTGACTACTAGCGACTTGCCAGTAAAGCCATATTTTAAAACCAGATTATTCGCCCCCAGCAACAGCCGGAATAATAGACACGGTCTGCCCAGTGGCGATTTTCGTGTCAAGGCCTTGCATGTAACGGACATCGTCATCGGCGACAAATATGTTTACAAACTTGTGAAGATTGCCGTCACTGTCAAGCAATCGATCCGAGAAACCCGGATGAGCTGCATTCAATGCTTTAAGAATTTCACCAAGAGTTGAGCCTTCAACTTGAACTGTTGAGACTCCGCCTGAAAGTGGACGCAATGTTGTTGGGATTCTTACGGTTACTGTCATTTTCTAAACGCTATCTGTAAATTTGCAAAACCTTAACAACGCTCAAGCTGTACGTTGTGAAATAAATTCGGCGAGTTCAATCAGCGAATCTCTTGCGGATTGTGTGATCGGTGCCTGCTTAACGCCCGCAATAGCCTCGGCAGTGAGGGCACTTATTTTTGCCTCAAGCGCAACTAATGCTCCAGATTGTTTTATCACATCCTGAATATTGCTGACATCTTGATCGCTGATATCTACAGAGCCAACTAGATCAAGAACTTTTCTCTGAGCAGAATCTGCGCGCTCGAATGCCATAGCAAGTAAAGGTGTCGGCTTTCCCTCTCTGAGATCATCACCAATTGGTTTACCTGTCAAACTCTTGTCACTATCTGCGAAATCAAATGCACCGAGAACATCATCGCGCATTTGAAATGCGTCGCCCAGTGGTAAACCATATTTTGATAACGTGGGCAATAATTTGCTAATCGAAGCTGGCGCAGCGAGAGTTGCGCCCAAATGCAACGGCCGCTCAATCGTGTACTTACCACTCTTATAGCGACTAACACGTTCGGCTTTGACCAACCGTCGCTCGCGTTGCGCTGAACCGAGCAAATCTAGATACTGGCCGATATTTAGTTCAACACGCATTTCATTCCAAATTTTCGCGACATCATTATTTGCAACATCAATTAACTGATCGGCATAAACAAAAGCTAGGTCACCAATCAAAACTGCAGCGCCTTCACCAAATCGTCTTGCATCACTTGCCCACGAACTATCTTTATGAGTTTTCGTGTATCGCGCATGACTAGTCGGCTCACCCCGACGAGTTTGCGAACCATCAATTACATCGTCATGTAACAACGCAGATGCGTGAAGCAGTTCTAGTGCTGCTTGTGCATCAACTAACTTTGCTGAGTTCTCATGGCCACCGGCACCGATAAAACCCAAATAACAAAAAGCCGGACGAAGCCGTTTTCCTCCGGCACTGACTAGCCGACTAATTTCATCTAGTGGCAGCGCTAGGTCGGCGTCAAGAGACTTCCATCGAGTTGTCTCTGAGTTTAAAAACTCACCCAAGCGAGCATCAACGCGGCTGGCAATATCTCGAAGCCAGCTCGGCGGATGCGACGACATCTTAAAATGCTACGCCGAGTTACTCTTGCGCAAGGCCTTTAACGACTTCTTCAATTTTGAGTTTTGCATTGCCAATTCGATCACGGCACAACTCAATTAGTTGTGATGCCCGTTGCACATGAGTCGCCAACTTGTCGACATCGACGTCGTTCTCCTCAAGTTCAGCCAAGATTGACTCAAGTTCCTCTAGAGCCTGCGCATATCCAATAGTCTCATCATTTTTACTTTTTGCCATTTGGTTTACCTTTCGTAGAAATTTCTTGAACAGTGCTCGTTGCTGACCCATTTGCAAAAGTTGTCACCAGTTTGTCACCGGCTTTGAGTTTTGTTGCATCTTGAACAACACCACCTAAAGCATTGCGAGTGATACTCCAACCGCGGGCCATGGTGTTTACTGGGTCGAGCAATCGCAGACGATCAGCCAACGCATCTAACGAACTTTTTTCTAGGCGTAAAATCTCGGCTGGGCGATGTTTGATGCGTTGCGCCGTCATCGCTAATCGCCTACTCGCACCGGCGAGTGCATCTAAAACTTTGCTACTAATTCGATTTGCTCTCTCGGTTAACTGACTCGAAGATGCCTCGAGTTCGCGCATCGCAAATGTCGCCACACCAGCCCACGCTTCTTCTGTTGCGTCGACAAATTCTCTAACTTGCTCAATAACTGCAGTCGCACATGCAGTCGGTGTTTTATGAGACTGATTAGCAACTTCATCAGCGACGCTCAAATCTATTTCATGACCGATACCCGTCAAAACTGGCAAATGGCAGTTTGCAATTGCGGTTGCGATTTGTGCCGAGTCAAAAGCCATCAAGTCATTTTTTGACCCACCACCTCGAACAAGCATCAATACATCTAAATCTTTTCTGGCATCAAGATTTTTAAGTGCAGCGACAACAGATTTGATCGCCTCTTCGCCTTGCACACGAGCATCGTGAACAAAAATTGTGAATCCAATTTGCGAGTCTTTAAAAGTCTTGAGTACATCGGCGTGTGCTGCGCTTCCAATGCTTGTGATAATGCCGACTCGTAACGGCACAAGTGATGTTTCAACTTTGCGGTTGGCATCATATAAACCGTTAAGTTTGAGTTGTCGGACTATTTCTTCACGCTGCGCAATTAAGTCTCCGAGAGTAAACCTCGGATCAATTTTAGAAATCTTGATGCTGAACCGACCATTGCCTGGATACAAATCTGGTTCACCAAATACTCGTACTTTTAGGCCGTCCGCTAATTTCAATCCACTATTGGCAAGCGTGACTCGCATCGAAGCGTAAACGGTTTGCCAAATAGACGCACTCAGCACAGCCTTTTTATCTCCGTCTTGATCAACAAGAGTGAAATAAACGTGATTAGGTGTCTTCATCTCTTGAATTTCGCCATGCAACCAAACTCCGCGTCCGAAGCGATTCTTGACGGTTTGATTTACTTGGCGAATGAAATCTCCGACCGAAAGTGATTCTTGGTCATCTGATTTATTAACTGTTTTATTAACTGTTTCGCTAGCCAAGCCACTCATGCTGTCATCAAATAATGTCTTGCTGGTTGTTTTTTTGTCTTTCATTAGTAACAACGCAGACAATTTATAATACGATTAAGCCTCACATGAAACATGTCTTAAATAGTAGACGCAAGTTGCTAATTGCTATTTTGATTGCTGCTTCACTAGCAAGTGCGTGCAGTGAAAAAGTAATCATCGGTTCATCAAAAGACACGGTCGCGATAAAACCAACGGCCACGTCAGCTTTTGCCGACGTAAGTTCAACTTCGAGTATTGCGCCATCGCCTGAGTTCACGGGCAAAATTTCTTGGGGCACATGTAACGACGACGAAGGTGGGTCTCAGGACAAAATTCAATGCGGGACTTTAGAAGTGCCTTACGACTATGACAATCCAAATATTGGATCATTTAAGCTATTTCTAATTCGAAAGCTGGCATCGGATCAAGCAAATCGAGTTGGCTCAATGTTGGTAAACCCAGGTGGCCCAGGTTTCGGCGGTTCAAGCGTTGCCAAAGATGCACAGTTTTACTTCAGCGCCGAGCTGCTTGATCGTTTTGACATAGTCGGCTGGGATCCTCGTGGTACAGGCAAGACATCGCCAGCAATAGATTGCATCGACCAATACGACGAATACTTCGGCATGGATTCGCCGCCAGATACACCTCAAGAAAAACAAGCAATTGTTGACGCCAGCCAAAAATTTAATGATCAGTGCGAAAAAAATAGCGGACAAATCTTGCCGTATATCTCAACGCGTTCATCTGCTCAGGACATGGATTCAATTCGTCGCGCACTCGGCGAAGAGAAAATATCTTATTTCGGATTTTCATATGGCTCAGAACTCGGGGCAACTTGGGTGACGATGTTTCCAAAAACTGTTCGCGCCGCTGTTTTAGATGGAGCATCTGATCCGAACTCATCATCTCTCGATCAAGGCCTCGCTCAAGCAAAAGGTTTCGAAATGCAACTTGATGCGTTTCTTGCAGATTGCTCGGCGCGCACAACATGTGCCTTTAATAGCAACGGCGATTCAGCTAAAGCACTTGACAAACTTCTCGTCACGGTCGACGCTGCTCCACTAGTAGTTGCTTCAGATAGAACCCCAGTCACTCAAGGCGTGATGTTTACTGCGCTTGCTCAAGCAATGTATTCAGACGCTCTTTGGTCTCAACTTGAGCGAGCACTTGCTGATGCTGCTGTAGGTGATGGGTCAGGATTACTCGCTCTCTACGATGAGTACTACCAACGCAAACCAAACGGCACATACGGCAATGAACTCGAGGCGTTCATTTCAATTTCGTGTCTTGATGATCCTGGTCCGATTGGCATCGAAGCGGTTGACGCACAAATACCAATTTTTACAAAAGCAGCAAAAAGATTTGGCCCTGGTTTCGGATACGGCTACTCGTGTGCATTATGGCCAGTTAAGCAAGCAGAGAGAGTTGTAGTGACTGGCAAAGGTGCGGGACCTGTAATCGTGATCGGCACAACAGGCGACCCTGCAACACCAATTGAGTCGTCACGCAACGCAGCAAAAGCATTAGAAAGCGGTATTTTTCTGACTGTTAAAGCCGAACAACACACAGGTTACGGAGTCAATACATGCATCGTTGAAACAGTTGACACGTATCTAATTGACTTAATTGTTCCCAAAAATGGCAAGGTTTGCGAATAAATTAATTCTGTATTTAAATTAAATCTAATCAGCGTCGTGAAATTGCATTGTCGACACCCATCGCTGTTGCTACTGCCAAACGATCTTGTACAACTTCGGTTTGCATTCTCGCGCCAGTTGAATCAGCAAGTCTTGTCATCATTTCGAAATTTGCAATCACGGCCGATGCATCAATAGCTACAGCAAGACCAGCGATATAAATTAAATTATTGCGCGCCGCAGTCAGCGCTGCTTTGTCAAACTCGGTGGCTGCTGTTGCAAAATCAACAAGTTCTCGTGCGAAACTAACGTCGACGCCGCCGGTCGTATTTTTAACATTTTCTAAACTAATTTCTAATCCTTGTTCGATGCCGCTCCAACTGAGCATGCTGGCATGTGAAGTCGTTCAATAAAAACATTCACGTTGTTGCGAAACTCGAGTTGCGACAAGTTCCATTTGTACCCGTGAAAGTGTTCCACGAGTCCAATGTGGGTCGACCATTTCTTTATCTGGAATATATTGAGCGTCAGCCATCGCCCAGATCACACGGTTAGTTTCGGGCACCGCCGTAAAGGCTTGCACTACAGCCGCATTTTCGTCAGCTGGTGCGATTACTGGCACCCAGTTCAAAGTCGCATCAACAACATTTGCCGGTTTTATTCTTGATGGCTCACCGCCTGTTGCTGGCGCTAATTCTGGAATACCAAGATCTAATGCTCGACGAAAAGCCGAAACAGTCGCCACTGTGCAAACAACTCCGCACAGTTCAATAAATGCCAGCGGTTCAATTTCTTGCGTGATTCGCTGATACCAGTCACGTGTCAAGGTTGCCGCATGGCGTGCAATTCTGTAAACCGCATCATGCGCTGAACTTGAAGCAAAATGTATTTGCAAATTTTTGTCCGCAACGGTTGAAACCGCAACCCACGGTGGCGATGGTTCGTTTTCGCTAACCGCAAGTAATGCCGTGTGCGCGAGTTCGCGTCTTTGTGCACCCGACCACCAAGTGCCGGGCTGCGATAGAGCCGACCAGGCTTGCTCGTGCGCAAAAATTAAGTCTGCGCGAACATCGCTGATCGAAACATTGATCAAACTCATTACCTTCTTACATTAGACGCATCTAAAACTTATTCTAAAAAATGGCGGAAGGGGTGGGATTTGAACCCACGGTGGGCCTAAACCCACGACGGTGTTCGAGACCGTTCCATTCGTCCGCTCTGGCACCCTTCCGTTTTCAAGGCTACCGCCGAGTGCTAATTAGTCTTTGCCTCACGTAAATTTTTAAACAGATCAGTGAGAACTTCTGCGCACTGAGTTGCTAAAACTCCATGTACAACTTTTGGGTGATGACCTAGTCGCGGATCAGTCGCAATGTTGTACAGACTGCCAAACGCGCCAGCTTTTAGATCTGCAGCGCCAAATACAACTGTGCTGATTCGCGAATTGACAAGTGCGCCAGCGCACATCGTGCACGGCTCGAGAGTTACCACGAGTGTGCACTCTTCAAGTCGCCATCGTCCCAATAAATTTGCTGCATCACGCAAAGCCAGAATTTCGGCGTGCGCTGTCGGATCGTTGCGAAGTTCACGTTCGTTATGTCGCGACGCAATGATCACGTCATTATGAATCACGATGGCGCCGACTGGAACGTCATCGTGCGCGAGTGCGAGCCGCGCTTCAGCCAAAGCAAAATTCATTGCGTCATCGTTAGTGATCATGGCGGAGGGGGTGGGATTCGAACCCACGGAGACTTGCGCCTCACACGCTTTCCAAGCGTGCCGATTCGGCCGCTCTCGCACCCCTCCAAATCGC
>JBILAG010000113.1:0-5345 GCA_044354345.1 Ilumatobacteraceae bacterium
TGTGTGGTTGTACTGATCGGTCGTGCAGCAACAATCGCCCTAGCTATTCGCCGCGCGAATCGCTCATCTGCGTTCTGCGTGATTATGCCAGCAAGTTCTGATTCTTGATAATTATTCACGACATCTGCAGCACTCAACTCACCCCGTTGATCCATTCGCATGTCTAACGGACCATCATTCCGATAAGAAAAACCTCTCTCAGCAATATCTAGTTGTGGCGATGAAACCCCGAGATCAAATAGGGCACCAGATATTTCTTTGACTGAGAGTTCTTCAAGAACTGCATTCAACGCATCGAAGCGAACTCGACGCACTGTTAGCCGACCACGCAGTGATGCGTCATCAGCAATCATTCGCTCGGCATTTGCAATTGCGTCCGCATCTTGATCTAATCCCAAAATTTGTACAGATGGGTTAGCTTTCAAAATTGCCTTGGCATGTCCGCCAAGGCCGAAAGTTGCATCAACTACAACGCCGGGGGGCACCGTTGTAAAACATTGAGCAATTTCGTTCAACATCACAGGCTCGTGTGACTTGTGCTGTGAATCGTGATGTGAATTTAGATCTGAACTTTTTTCACTCGTCATGGCAGTCTTGCAACCTGCAACTAGTCACCACAATCGCTTCGCTTATCAGCAGCCTCCCGACCAACGGTGCCTCCGGGATTTCTCCCCGGATAGCGAGACAGTAGCGAGCGGAGTTGGGCGCTATCTATCTTGTTAGTCGGAAGACTGCTGATAATCGAAACTCGTGCAACTTGTGACTGTTGCAAAAAAGTTTGTTGCGTGACCTCCCTTCGTTCGCTACTCTGCGCCAGCAAGTTCTTGGGCACCGGAATCACTGATGCGTTGATGACGCTCTGGATCCCAAATTTCGACTCTGTCGAAAGAGCCGCTGACAACTACTCGCGAATTAAGTTGAAGCCCTGCATAAGTGCGCAATTTCTCGTCTATGTTGATGCGACCTTGAGTGTCGACAGTTACTTCAATCATGTTTGAAGCCAAAGCTCGCTGTTGTTTGCGATCCATCTCACCACGACGAACTTTGTCCATCGCATCGTTAGCCACAGATAAGAACGCTTCAGTAGTGAGTACGTCAACACATTTATCGCGGCCTAGAGCGAGGTAGCACTTTGGCTCAAGGCGTGGACGAAAAGCGGCTGGCAGAGCGATGCGACCCTTTGGGTCCAATTGACGCTCGTGTGCACCTACAAACACTGATCCTCCGCTTTGTCCCGAAACCCATTATCTAAAAGGCTTTGGAGCTCCCTCCGCGGCTTGGAAAGAGTATAACCCACTTTCCCCCACTAAAGTGGATTTAACCCCACTTTCCCCCACCAATTTTGTGCGAGAGGTATTAAATCCCAAAAACGCTAAGTGCGAGTTTTTTAGCTAGTCAGCCAGTCAGCTAGTGAGCTAGTTAGCTAGAGCGATTCAGCCAAATTAAACAACGAATTGGCGATCTCATTAAGACCACCCGATACACCAGCTTGAATTGAATTGAATTCTGATCCAACGAATTTTTTTGTGCCAGATATTTTTTCAAAATCTAAATATTTTTCGTATGCCTCGGTCGACCAATTGCGGTGCAACACGCATTGAAACCTTGCCATCTCCCTAGTTCGTCGCTGAGATATACCAACCAATTTTTTACCATGCAGTGTTACTTCACCTGGGCCAAGCCCCGCAAAACAAACTAGATCCGAGATCTCATTTCGCTCAAGACCACCACGATGAACTATCAATTGATCACGCGCAGCCACATCATTTTCGACAAGCGCAGCGGCCCACAAATCACCAACCCACCACATTGATCTTCCAATATCGTCGCTCCACAAAACGTCATCGCGGTGAATCACAAGATCAATCCATAAGTGGTCATTAACACCAAGAAAAACGACACCGCCGCCACTACGTCGACGAACGACGCTAATCCGATCATCATCACAAGCTTGTTGGTTAACTATGTCAAATGATTGTTTTGAACCCAATACAATCGCAGACTCATTGATTGAAGCACGCCAGATTGATCGCTCTGCAGGTAGTTCTCGAGTGTGCACCGACTCAGCCGAGTCGCGTATGTGATTTATCCGCCAAGACTTCATCAGTGAATTTCTAGAAAATTTCTAGTAAAACTTTATGACGCATACGCGAGATACTGTTTCCATGCTTCAGGGATTTTGTCCACTGACACGGTGATCCATGCAAGTTCTCGTGGTGTATGCGGCTTATTTGTCAGCATCATTCCAGCTTCATCGGGAGTTCGGTCTCGTTTTTTTAG
Organism: Ilumatobacteraceae bacterium; assembly: GCA_044354345.1. GTDB lineage: Bacteria > Actinomycetota > Acidimicrobiia > Acidimicrobiales > Ilumatobacteraceae > BACL27. The sequence continues at coordinate 2,281 of JBILAG010000113.1, forward strand.
ATTGCAACCGCGACACGCTGCGGTGACATTATCCCAGACGTGCTTACCGCCACGAGACCGAGGCATAACATGATCGATGCTGTCAGCGAATGCCCCACAATATTGACAGCAATGATTATCTCGCGCAAATATCGCCCGCCTCGACATTGCGGTGCGACGATGATATGGCACTTTGACGACATACCGCAATCGAATAACCAGTGGCCCTGGCATCACAAAAGTTTCAGCATGAACTTGTGTTCCGTCGTCTTCAACTATTTCAGCTTTGTCTGAGAGTACTAGGCAAATTGCGCGCCGCGCAGGAACGATTGAGAGCGGCTCGAAAGTCGCATTAAGTACCAGTGCACTTCTCAACGCAATTCTTTCAGCCAACGCAAATAACTCAATACATCTGCTACTTCTAATAAGTGACCGCGCTCGCCGTATTGAGTCAATACACGAAAACGAATGTATTCACGTGTCGGCACTGGCAAAAACGGCGCACGAGCCCACCATCGCCGTGGGGTTAAACGAGACACTTGGGTTAGCGCTGTAATCCACAAACTAGGCCGACAAAGAACTGCAATAAAAATCGATGCACCTGACCGCATGCCCGACACGACTTTCATGAGCTAGTTGGGTTTGGGCTCTTTAGGCAATCCAAGTACCATCTCGCCGATGATGTTGCGCTGAACCTCCGAGGAGCCCGCATAAATCGTTCCCGCACGCGCATTTAAAAATGTCATCGCCCAACTCATTGAACTATTTGCCGCGCCACCATCGTCAGTCTGAAACGATGACATCGGTTTGCGTCCGACTGGCACAAGACCGTCAGCGCCGAGAATATCCATCGCTAGTTCAGTTGAAATCTTGTGATATTCACTCCAATACAACTTTGATATTGCACCATCTGGCCCTGGACGATGACCGGAAACAAATTTTGTGAGCGTGCGCAGACCGAGATATTTCATAATTTGAACTCGGCCGTAGCACTCGCTTAAACGTTGACGAATTCTCGGGTCACTTGCAACACCTCGCTCATGCGCAAGAGCAAGAAGTCGATCAAATTCTTCTTGAAAGCGAATTGACATTGTTGCTGCCGCCTCACCCCGCTCAAAACCAAGTAGCGACATCGCTACCGCCCAACCGTTATTCAACCCGCCGATGACATTTTCTTTTGGACAAACGGCATTGGTGTAGAAAACTTCATTGAATTCGCTCTCACCTGAAATCATCTTGATTGGGCGAACTTCGATTCCTGGCTGTCGCATATCAACTAGTAAAAACGAGATGCCTTTATGCTTCGGGGCGTCAGGATTGGTGCGAGCGAGGGTAAAAATGTGGGTCGCATACTGCCCGGCAGAAGTCCAAATTTTTTGGCCATTTAAAATAAATTGGTCTCCATCAAGAGTTGCTTTGAGCCCAACGTTGCCGAGATCTGATCCTGCATTTGGTTCGCTGTATCCCTGACACCAAGTATCTTGATCCGAAATAATTCGCGGCAAGTAATATCGTTTTTGCTCTTCGGTGCCCCAGAGCAACAAAGTGTTGCCAAGCATCTGAATACCAAAGGTGTCATTGAACGAACCTGTTGGCACACCTGCACGTGCAAATTCTTCTGCAACGACAACTTGCTCTAACGCCGAAAGCCCGCCGCCGCCGTATTCAACAGGCCAACCTGGTGCGAGGTACGGGCTCGATGCCAGCACTTGTCGCCACTGTTTCATGAACTCAACGAGATCGTTACCTTCGAGCGAACCGATGCCCTTCCAAGTTGAGGGAAGTTTCTCAGCTAAAAATGCTTGAACTTTTTCGCGGTATTGTTCGGCCTGAGGCTCGTAGACGGGTTTCATGAATCACATCCTAGATTGCGAGCTACCGCTGCTGCCCCAACGAGCGGCGACAGCTGACCGAGTCCAGCCCTGTAAACAGTGAAGTCACGAATAAATGCAATTTTGGCTGTGCGATTTAACTCGTTTTGTACCGCCTCAAAAAATGGGTCGCCAAAACCGAGAGCAACAGAACCAGCAATTACCGCGCTGCGCAAGTCGATAATTGCGCCGACGCTTGCGAGTGCGCGCGCCACAAGTCGACCCGTATTTTGAATTACGGCAAGACTCGCCTGGGCTGCGGGTTTGCCAGTGATCGCTTCAATAGATCGACCAGATGCGTGCGCCTCAAGACAACCATGCGAACCGCACGCACATAACCGACCTTCCGGTTCAACAATCACATGACCGATATGGCCCGCATTACCAATTCGACCGTTAAGAACCTTTCCACCTGAAATGATTCCACCTCCAACACCAGTTGACACAACCATGCCAATGACATCAGTTTGGCCGGCTACGGCACCGCACCAAACTTCGCCTTGCACGAGTGCTTTCGCATCATTATCTATGTACACGGACATCTGCGTGAGTTCTTGCAATTTTGCACGCAACGGAAAATCGCGCCACTCGGAAATATGCAACGTAGAAACTAACTCGCCATCTGGGCTCATCGGTCCGCCACATCCGACCCCACAACCAACAAGTTCAACATCAGTCAGAGCGAGTTGCGATTTTATTAGGTCACTTAGTGCTTGCCATACATTTGTCTTTGGCGTGAAGGCGCGCCCATGCGATAGAACCTCACCCGTTAGCGAAACAACACCGACTGAGAGTTTCGTACCACCGATGTCAACTGCGAAATAACCGCGCGAAGTCACCCGAAAATATCTTTAACGCTCGCGCGTAAACTTTTCGCGCATGCGTTGTGCATTTACGCGAGATGCTCGCAAAGATTCAGTGACATCAGCCAGACCAACTTTTGACATCGCTCGCAATTGACGCTCGATGATTAATGCACACGCAAGCATTGCCAGAAAGCCGACAAACGCCAGAGCAAAATGAACTTGCAAACCAAGGATTGTCAAAACCATTGAGACGACAATGCCTACGCCTGCCCACCATGCGGTGCGAGCCGAATGTCGATATAGACCTTTAGAGGAAACGGCTTGAGCGAATTTCTCATCTTCTTTAAGGTCGTGCTCAATTTGCGCAAGAATTTGTTTTTCGTTGTCGGATAACGGCACATGACCTCCA